>JAFYVX010000118.1 GCA_017558255.1 Bacteroidaceae bacterium | reverse complement strand
TCCTTGGTGCTGAAGTAGCGCTTCATGCTCTGCAGATAGTTGTCCAGCAGTTGGTATGCATCCTCGTCTATATTATATAAGGTGCCGAACAGGTTTATGTTAATGTTCTTTTTCATTGTAGTATGTTTTGCGGGTTCTTTAATCTTGTTGTTTTGCTTCTTTCATCATGAGTTATTGACCGTTCAGTTTTGCCACAGTGCCAGCCAGTTCGTTCCAACTCTGGTTCAGTTGTCTGAGAGCCTCTTCTCCGTCCATCGTCAGGGAATAGTACTTCCTGGGTGGTCCCTGTGTGCTCTCCTGCCATTCGTACTTCAGGATCTTGTCTTTCAGCAAGCGGTTCAGCAGAGGATACAATGTACCTTCCACCACTATCATATCCGCATCCTTCAGTTGCGATATGATGTCGTTGGCATAGCACGACCTGTCCCTCAGCAACAGCATGATGCAGTATTCCAGCATGCCTTTGCGCATTTGTGCCTTTGTGTTTTCTACGTTCATACGTCTTTTGTTTTTAGTGTAAACGTCGGTTTATTTCTTTTCTCGATGCAAAGGTATGCATAATATTAGTACTATGCAATACAAGGTACTATAGTTAACACTATTTTAACACTTGTCTCCTTGATTGTTTATGCAGAAAAATATCTTTCCATCGGGAGGACGGGCATGGGCTGCATAAGAATAGAAAGTTCTTTTCCCGGTCAGTTTTAGGCATACAGCCAGGGACAAGTGTGTTCTAATTTCTTTAAATATTGTTACGAAAAACCATAAATGGTGATTTCACCTTTGATTTTTTTGTGTTTTTTTGTATCTTTGCACGCACAAGTGTAAATATGATAACAGAATTGTGTTGATTATGAATAGAACATCAATAGAAGAGAAAGTAAAATATATTCTTTCCGAAGAATTTCATGTTGAACAGGAGGCAATCACTCCAGGTGCACTTATTTCTGATATGTTGGAACTTGACAGACAGACTTATGTGGATTTTTTAGCAGTTATTAAGTTTGGCTTTAATATCAAATGTCCAATTGCGGAAATGCCTGAAATCAACACTTTCAATGAACTGTACGACTATATAGAGAGTCATCAGTAAAAGTAAACGTGAATATTGGTCATCGGGCGGTTGTCTCGATATCCGCCATGGCTTTTTTCTCTGTTGTAATTATATCATAAAATTTATGTTGAAACGTCTACTTCTGTTCATCTTTTCAATATTCGTACTCATACCAACGTATGCTCAGTATCTGACAGGTAAGGTGATTGCTGACGATGATGGTATGCCATTGGTGGGAGCCACAGTGTGGTTCAAGGAGAATCCTGCCGTCAAGGTGCGTGTAGGTGAGGACGGAGACTATAAGATACGTTTCCGCAAGGGTACCCTTGTTTTTCATTGCTTTGGTTTCAAGGACCACGAGACGGAGGTTACGCGCAACCGTGTAATCAATGTCAGGCTGAAACCCTCGTCCCTGCAAATGTCGGAGGTTGTTGTCAAGGCCGAGAAGAAGAAGTACAGCCGCAAGAACAATCCTGCCGTAGAACTTATGGAAAAGGTGATGGCAGCAAAGAAGTTCCGTGACATGCGCACTAATGATTACGTCTCCTTCAAGAAGTATGCACGCACCATGCTTGCCTTGAACGAATTTACTGCGGAAACACTTGAAAACGACGAGAACCTCAAGGGAAAGTCGTTCCTGGTAAATTATGCAGAAGTATTCCCCGAGACAGGCAAGACCATAGTGCCCATCTCCATCGAGGAAAAGAATACTACCGAACTGTATCGCAAGAGCGACGGCAAGACCAAGAGCATCGTACACGGACACCATGCAGAAAGTCTTTTGGACGTAGTTTCTGCAGGCGAGTTTATAGAGACCAAGTTCAAGAACAACCTCAAGGACATTGATATATACAAGGATGAAATGGTTCTTCTTGAGCACAATTTCATTAGTCCCATCGGTGGCAATGCGGCAATCAGGTTCTACCACTATGCTTTAGGTGATACCGTAGACCTTGATGGAGACAAATGCATCAAGGTGGCATTCTCCCCAGCCAATCCTCAGGACTTCGGCTTCAGTGGTTATCTTTACATCATGGCCGACAGCACCTATCGTGTTTGCAGGGCCAAGTTCGGTGTGCCCATTGCAAGCGGTATTAACTTCGTGGAAAAGATGGATGTCGATCAGGAATACGTATCATTGCCTACTGGTGAGCAGATTTGTAGCAAGAACAGGATGCTGATGCAGTTGAAGCTTACCTCATACTTGAACAAGGTGCTCATCGACTACAATGTAGTATACGGCGACTGGGCATTTGCCCCCATACCCGAATCCGATATGGACTTCATGGGAGACGAGAGGTATGAGAAGGATGCCAAATCGCGCACCAACGATTATTGGTTGGCAAACCGTCCCGACACATTGAGTTATGCACAGGCCAATGTGGCCGAGATGAAGCGCCGTTTCGTTGAACAGCCTACCGTCAAGGCCGTCATCTACGGCATGCGAGTAGTGTTGGACAACTATCTTGAAACCAGCACCAATCCCAACAAGCCCAGTAAGTTTGTCATTGGTCCCTTCACCTCCATCATGGGTCACAGCAAGGCAGAGGGATTCCACGTACGTTTAGGCATTCAAACAACAGGTGCCCTCAACAAGCACTGGTTCCTCAAGACATGGTTCAAGTATGGTTTCAAGGACAAGCGACCCAAAGGCTTTTTGGAACTGACATATTCTTTCAACGAAAAGGAAAAGGAGGTTGTTGCATATCCCATCCGCACCCTGTCTCTCTCTTATGCCAATGACATACAGAGTCTTACCGACAAGTACATGCAGTTCGACAAGGACAATGCCTTCATGGCCATTACATGGAACTCCATCCATTTCCAGTCCTACTATGAGCGTTTCAAGTTCAAGTACGACTGGGAGTTCAACAACGGTTTACGACTGAATGCCGCCTTCGTGCACGAAACCAATACCGGTACTGGCGACCTCTACTTCAATACCATCCGCGATTGGGATAACGCCAAGAGGATTCAGGCTGCTGTACAGCAGAACACCAACACCTATGTTCCCCTGAACGAAGTGCTTCACTCAAAGACCATCAACTACACCGAAATCCAGTTGGGTGCCGAGTATCAGCCTGGTGTCAAGTACCTCAACGTCAAGAACCAGCGCTTCCTTGCCAACAGAGAAGCACCCATATACGGTATTGCACACACCATTGGTATAAAAGGGTTCCTTGGCGGTGACTATAACTACAATCACACCGAGTTCACGCTGAAAAAGCGTTTCTGGCTAAAGTCGTGGGGCAGTATAGACGCCTTCCATAGTGCCATGATCCAGTGGAACACTGTTCCCTTCCAGCTCCTCTGCTTGCCACAGGCCAATCCCAGTTATCTGCGAAATGACAACACGTTCTCCCTTATCAGCAACATGGAGTTCCTCAACGACCGTTCGCTTGCCCTTATGTATCGTTGGAACCTCAATGGTAAGTTGCTCAATCGCATACCTCTCATCAAGAAGCTAAAGTGGCGTGAGAACATAGGTTTCAACATGATGTGGGGTTATCTCACCGACAAGAACAACCCCTTCAGGTTCAACGACACCAGCCGTTATCCCGACGAGGCAAGCAAGTTGGCAGATCCAGGTTACGAATTCCTCTACAACATGCCAGGCGAGTGGGTGAACATGCAGGACGGCACCAGACAGTATCAGCCTATCACACAGGTTATGAACAGCTGGACACCCTATGTGGAACTCAACGTTGGCCTCAGCAATCTTTGGAAGTTCTTCAGTGTCGATTACTACCATCGCCTCACCTACAATCGTCCCGGCACACAGACATGGGGCATACGTTTCGCCTTTGAGGCAACGTTCTAATCCCTCATAGATGTTTTTATAACATACATACACACACAATCCGCAGACCTCCTAATGGTGAGTGTCTGCGGATTCCTTTATCTGGTTAAAGGGAGTGCTTCACCTAACATCCATTAGCTGTCCAATTTACCGCTATTAGCCGTTCATCTAACCGCTATCAGCCGTTCATTTAACCGCTATCAGCCGTTCATCTAACCGCTATCAGCCGTTCGTCGAGCCGCTTATAGCTGTTCGGCATGGAGAAAATATGCCTTAACCCAAACCGGTCATTAGCGCATAACATTCTAATGACCTATTGAGGTTTAAGTCGAGTAAAAACAAAGAGAGAGCGTGCAATGCTCTCTCTTCTGTGTTATATCTGAGCGGTAGACGGGGGTCGAACCCGCGACCCTGGGCTTGGGAAGCCCATGCTCTGCCAACTGAGCTACTACCGCATCTGTTTTTCACTCACAAAGGTACGGTATTTTTCTGTATTTAGCAAGTATTAAGTTCCTTTTAGTTTTTTTTTACATTTTATATATTGTATGGAAAGTATAAAAGCAATATCTTTGCATTGTAATTGTTACAAATATAATCTTGTGATGCAAGAACAAAAGATAAAAGACGTTTTGACCAGTTGCGGTATTTCCCCTTCAGGCCCCCGTACAGCGATACTGAGCTATATGCGTGAGCACTTTACCCATCCTACGGCAGAGGATATATTTCGCGATCTGAAGCCTCTGGTGCCCACGTTGTCACTTACAACAGTTTACAATACCCTCAAACTGTTTGTGGAGAAGGGTTTGTGCCTTTCGATTACGATAAACGAAAAGATGGTGCGCTTCGATGGCAATACAATGCGACATGGTCATTTGCTATGCACCAGATGCGGCACGCTTTACGATGTAGCGCCAACTCCCGACACGTCCGATGAAGCGACGTGGATGCTTGACGGGCATCTTGTTTCCGAAGTACATTATTATTATAAGGGCACATGCTCTAAGTGCTTGTCGGCAGAAACACACATGTCATGATATAATATAAAATAATATAAACTAACACAAAAAAGAATAAGATTATGAGCAAGAAATTTGTATGTTCAGTATGTGGTTATATCCACGAGGGTGATAGCGCACCCGAAAGATGTCCTCAGTGCAATGTTCCCGCCACCAAGTTCAATGAGATGGCTGCCGAGCAGTCATATGTTACCGAGCATGTCATCGGCGTTGCCCAGGGTTGCCCCGAGGAGATTATGGAGGGCTTGAAGGCACACTTTGCCGGCGAGTGCACCGAGGTTGGTATGTATCTGGCAATGAGCCGTCAGGCTGACCGTGAGGGCTATCCCGAGATTGCCGAGGCATTTAAGCGTTATGCTCTTGAGGAGGCAGATCACGCAAGCCGTTTTGCCGAACTGATCGGTGATGTTGTATGGGATACCAAGACCAACCTTCAGAAGCGTGCCGAGGCCGAGTGTGGTGCATGCGCAGGCAAGATGGACATTGCCAAGGCTGCCAAGGCTGCCAATCTGGATGCCATCCACGACACCGTACACGAGATGGCAAAGGACGAGGCACGCCACGGCCGTGGCTTTGAGGGTCTGCTCAAGCGCTACTTTTCATAATCAGGGATGTTCCTCATCCTTGAAGGAATAAAATATTGGACGGCAGAAGTTGTTCTGCCGTCCAATTGTTTTTACGATATAGTTGGACCTTATTTCCCTTTATCCCCAAATGGTTTGCACTGTTACCGATAGGCTAATAGGACGGGATCATTAGCACGTAACACTCTAATGGCCGATTTGGTTTTACTGTGTTTTGCTCACGCTGAAGGGCCAAACCAGCCAGTCCTCCATTTTTCCTACAGGAGATAAGCTTTTCCAGGTGAAGATGTATTCGCCGGGTTGCAACGGTTGGATAGGCTGTATGAGGAATAGGTCGTTTCCGTATGGCTCAATATGGAATGTGTTGAGGTCCACATGAATACATTTATTTTGATGAACCTGTGGTTTAGGTATGCTGCGATATTCTTTCTTGCCCTTTAGCTTGATGAGGACAAGGTCGCTCAGCAGTAGCGAGTCGGTATCCACGATGAACTTTGGCGAACTGTTCTCTGCCAGTTGTTTTGCTTTCGTACCCCATAGATAGCGCTTGAACTTGCTCTTCAGTTGTATGTCCACAATTTTCCATCCCGGT
>JAFYVX010000014.1 GCA_017558255.1 Bacteroidaceae bacterium | reverse complement strand
GGGATTGGATATCCTGAAGAAGGAGAATGCTTAATTACATTAATAGAAAAATATGAAAGCGATTAAAAAACTTTTTGATAATATGCGTCCCCATGTCCAGGAGGGCGGAAAGTTCCATGCTTTCCACTCGCTGTATGACGGTCTCGAGACATTTGCTTTCGTGCCCAATACAACTGGCCGCAAGGGTGGAGTAAACATCCACGACGCTATAGATAGCAAGCGCATCATGAGCTTTGTGGTGCTCGCCTTGCTCCCCGCCTTGTTCTTCGGTATGTACAATGTGGGTTATCAGAATGCTTTGGCCGCAGGTGCCGACATGACCGACCACGTGGGCATGTTCCTCTTCGGCCTGGCCGCCGTTCTGCCCAAGATCGTAGTAAGCTACGTAGTGGGTCTGGGCATTGAGTTTGTTGTTGCCCAGTGGAAGAAGGAAGAGATTCAGGAGGGTTTCCTCGTTTCCGGTATCATCATCCCCATGATTGTTCCCGTCAACACTCCTCTGTGGATTCTTGCCATTGCCGTGGCATTCAGTGTTATCTTTGCCAAGGAAATCTTCGGCGGTACCGGTATGAACATCTTCAACCCCGCCCTGATTACCCGTGCATTCCTGTTCTTCAGCTATCCCAGCGCCATGACCGGCGACGACACCGTTTGGGTGGCACAGGAGCAGATCTGCGGTTTGGGTCACAATGTGCCCGAGGCATTCTCTGCCGCTACTCCTCTTGGCGAGGCAGCAGTTGGCAATGCCGTACCCTGCCAGACCATCTGCGACTCCATCATCGGTCTCATCCCCGGTTCTATCGGTGAGACCAGCGTCATTGCCATTGCCCTGGGTGCCTTGCTGCTCCTGTGGACAGGTGTTGCAAGCTGGAAGACCATGCTGAGCGTATTCGTTGGCGGCGGCCTCATGGGCTGGCTCCTCGAGGGCGTTGGCGGCAACCAGCTGGAATGGTGGCACCACTTCGTTCTGGGCGGCTTTGCCTTCGGTGCCGTGTTCATGGCCACCGACCCCGTTACCAGTGCCCGCACAGAATGTGGCAAGTACATCTATGGCTTCCTCATCGGTGTTGTGGCTGTGATGGTGCGCGTGCTCAATCCCGGTTACCCCGAGGGTATGATGCTTGCCATCCTGTTGATGAACCTGTTCGCTCCGCTGATCGACTATGTATTCGTACAGAAGAACATCAGCAAGCGTGCAAAACGTGCAACTAAATAATATATAAGGTATATGGCTACAAAGAAATTCAAGTGCGAGTTGTGTGGTTATATCCACGAAGGTGACAAGGCTCCTGCCAGCTGCCCCAAGTGCGCTGCACCTGCCGATGCATTCACCGAGATTGTTGAGGCAGGTGCCGAGGCTCCTGCCAAGAAGAAGGGCCTGGACACAAGCAGCAACACATACACCATCATCTATGCTTCGGTTATGGTAATCCTCGTTGCATTCCTGCTGGCGTTTGTTTCCAGTGTGCTCAAGCCCACTCAGGATGCTAATGTAGAGAACGACACCAAGGGTCAGATTCTCACCTCCCTGAACATCGACATCAAGGCTTCTGGCTTCAACGTTGCTGACGAGTTCAAGAACGTTCAGGATATGCTCTGGAACGGCACCGAACTGGTTCCCTACGAGGGCAAGTTCCTGTCATCCTACGGTTCTGCCATCAAGGCAGGCGAACTGCATGTGTTCGTTGCTCAGGCCGAGGGCGAGACAAAGTATGTTCTTCCCGTTACCGGCCGTGGTCTTTGGGGTGGCCTTTGGGGCTACATTGCCCTGAATGCCGACAAGAAGACCGTCTACGGCACCTACTTCTATCACGAGAGCGAGACTGCCGGTCTTGGCGCACGCATCGGCGAGCGTTGGTTCCAGGAGCAGTTCAATGGCAAGCCTGTCTTTGCAGGCGAGAACACCGAGGCCGTAGCCCTGAAGGTTGTCAAGGCCGGTGCTTCCAAGGCTGAGAACGAGATCGACGGCGTTACCGGTGCCACCCTCACCAGCGATGGTGTGTCTGCCATGGTACAGGACGGTCTCAGTGTTTACCTAAGTTTCATTAACAACTAATCAAAAGAGAACGCAATATGAGTAAATTGTTTTCCGAGGAGAACCGCGCTGCGTTCTCCAAGCCGCTGAACCTCGACAATCCTGTGGTCATCCAGGTGTTGGGTATCTGTTCGGCTTTGGCCGTGACATCTCAGCTCAAGCCCGCCATTGTGATGGGTCTTAGCGTTACGGTCATTACGGCATTTGCCAATGTGATTATCTCACTGCTTCGCAAGACAATTCCCAACCGCATACGTATCATCGTTCAGTTGGTGGTGGTTGCCGCTCTGGTTACCATCGTAAGCCAGCTGCTCAAGGCATACGTTTATGATGTCAGCGTGCAGTTGAGCGTTTATGTAGGTTTGATTATCACCAACTGTATCCTCATGGGCCGTCTGGAGGCTTTTGCCATGCAGAACTCTCCCTGGCCTTCATTGCTCGACGGTATCGGCAACGGCCTCGGCTATGCCTGGGTTCTGATCGTGGTAGGTTTCGTCCGCGAGCTCTTCGGCTTCGGCACCCTGCTCGGTTTCCAGATCATTCCTGAGAGCTGGTACGTTGAGAACGGCGGTTGGTATATGAACAACGGTATGATGGTCATGCCCGCCATGTCTCTGATTATCGTAGGTTGTGTAATCTGGGCTCACCGCTCATTAAACAAGGAGGAGAAGTAATATATGGAACACATGATTAGCCTTTTCGTCCGCAGTATATTTGTGGACAACATGATCTTCGCTTTCTTCCTGGGTATGTGCTCATACTTGGCCGTATCTAAGAACGTGAAGACCGCTCTGGGTCTGGGTGTTGCCGTAACCTTCGTGCTGCTGGTAACCGTTCCTGTCGACTATCTGTTGCAGACCAAGGTTCTCGGTCCCGACTGTCTCGTTGAGGGCGTCGACCTCAGCTTCCTGGCATTCATCCTCTTCATTGCCGTTATCGCAGGTATCGTGCAGCTGGTGGAGATGATCGTGGAGCGCTTCAGCCCCTCTCTCTATGCCTCTTTGGGTATCTTCCTTCCCCTGATTGCCGTTAACTGTGCCATCATGGGTGCCAGCCTGTTCATGCAGCAGCGCATCGGCATGGAGCCCACCAACTCTCAGTACATCGGTTCCGTTGGCGATGCCGTGGCATACGCACTGGGTAGCGGTATCGGCTGGCTGCTGGCCATCGTAGGTCTGGCTGCTATCCGCGAGAAGATGGCTTACACCGACGTTCCCAAGCCCTTGCAGGGTCTTGGCATCACATTCATCACCGTAGGTCTGATGGCTCTTGCCTTCATGTGCTTCAGCGGTTTGAACATCTAATACATAGGAGGATTTAGACAAATGAATACAAATTTGATTTTATGCAGCATAGCAGTATTCTTGGTAATCATCCTCGTGTTGGTTATCATCCTGCTTGTTGCCAAGAAGTACTTGTCGCCCAGCGGCAATGTTACTATCACCATCAATGGCAAGGACAAGGTATCCGTGGCTCAGGGCGGTTCTCTGTTGAGCACCATGTCCGAGCAGGGCATCTTCCTGCCCAGCGCATGTGGCGGTAAGGGCTCTTGCGGCCAGTGCAAGGTACAGGTACCTGCCGGCGGCGGCGAGATCCTGGACAGCGAAAAGGGCCACTTCACCCGTAAGCAGGTGAAGGAGAACTGGCGCCTGGGCTGTCAGTGCAAGGTCAAGAGCGACATGGAGATTAAGGTAGACGACTCTGTAATGGGCGTTAAGGAATGGGAGTGCACCGTTATCGGTAACCGCAACGTTGCCACCTTCATCAAGGAGTACAAGGTTGCCCTGCCTCCTGGCGAGCACATGGACTTCGAACCAGGTTCTTACGCACAGATCAAGATTCCTGCATTCCAGATCGACTACGACAAGGACTTCGACAAGTCCCTCATTGGCGACACCTATCTGCCCGCATGGAAGAACTTCGGTCTTTTCAACCTGAAGTGTGTCAACGACACTCCCACCATCCGTGCTTACTCTATGGCCAACTATCCCGACGAGGGCGATATCATCACCCTGAACGTACGTATTGCCACACCTCCCTTCAAGCCCAAGGAGCAGGGTCCTGGCTTTATGGACGTTAATCCCGGTATCGCATCGTCTTACATCTTCAGCCTGAAGCCCGGCGACAAGGTAGTGATGAGCGGCCCCTATGGCGAGTTCCGTCCCAACTACGACACCGGTCGCGAGATGATCTGGGTAGGTGGCGGTGCCGGTATGGCTCCCCTGCGCGCACAGATCATGCACATGCTCAAGACCCGTCAGTGCCGCGACCGCCAGATGCACTACTTCTACGGTGCACGCGCCCTGGAGGAAATCCCCTTCCTGGACGACTTCCTCGCACTGGAGAAGGAGTTCGACAACTTCCACTTCCACCTGGCACTGGACCGTCCCGATCCCAAGGCCGATGCAGCAGGCATCAAGTACACTGCTGGCTTCGTAGCACCCGTTATGGGCGACACCTACCTGAAGCAGCACGAGAGCCCCGAGGATTGCGAGTACTACCTCTGCGGTCCCCCAATGATGGCCAAGACCGTTCTCGACCTCTTGGACAGCCTCGGTGTGGAGAAGGACATGATTCACTTCGACGACTTCGGCGGATAATCCCTCCCCGACACAAGTCAGTATACAAACGCAAAATGCGCCATCGCCCTCATCGGGCATGGCGCATTT
>JAFYVX010000117.1 GCA_017558255.1 Bacteroidaceae bacterium | reverse complement strand
GGCACAGATTCGTCTGATGGAAAAGATGAAGAATCACTCTGGCCGTAACTCAATGCTTGTTCTTCGTCCTGCCGATTGCAATGCAACAACAGTTTGCTGGGCAATGGCTATGGAAAACATGACCAGCCCCACAGCTCTCATCCTCTCTCGTCAGAACATCGATCCACTCCCCGAAGGCACTCCCTATGAGTGCTGCCGCAAGGGTGCATACATCAGCGCCGAGAGCGACGAGAACCCCGATATCATCTTCGTGGGAAACGGTTCAGAGGTTAGTACACTCATAGCAGGTGCACGTCTGATACGTCAGGAGGGTTACAAGGTGCGCGTCATCAGTGCTCCCTCAGAAGGACTTTTCCGCAACCAGCCCATTGAGTACCAGCGCGAGCTCTTCCCCATCGGCAGCAAGGTATTCGGTCTCAGTGCCGGTCTGCCTGTCAACCTGGAGGGTTTCCTTGTAGGCGCTCACCCAAGCAGCAAGGTATTCGGTCTTGAAAGCTTCGGCTTCTCTGCCCCCTACAAGGTGCTGGATGAAAAGTTGGGCTACACTGCTGAAAACGTCTACAATCAGGCAAAAAGCATTCTGCTTGCAGAATAACACAACATAAAGAAAAAGGCTACCGCCAACACATGGTAAGGTAGCCTATTTCTTTTTCACACCATATTATATATATAAAGTATAACAAACAAAACATATCCCACAACATGGAAACAAAGATTGTTGGTCTTGCATCCGACCATGCAGCATTCCCACTGAAGGAATTCGTAAAGCAGTATCTCGAAGAAAAGGGTATCCCCTATAAGGACTATGGTACACACAGCAAGGAAAGTTGCAACTATGCCACATTCGGACATCTGCTGGCAGAAGGTGTTGAGAGCGGTGAGGTTTATCCTGGTATTGCCATGTGCGGTTCCGGCGAAGGTATCTCCATGACCCTTAACAAGCATCAAGGTGTACGTGCCGGCCTTTGCTGGATGCCCGAAATAGCCCACCTCATCCGTCAGCACAACGATGCCAACGTACTGGTTATGCCTGGTCGCTTTATCGACAACGACACAGCCCGTGCCATCATGGACGAGTTCTTCCAAACTCCATTCGAAGGCGGTCGTCACATGCAGCGCATTGCAGACATTCCACTTAAGTAAAAATACTTACCCCTTGCTGCCTAAATGACAATAAATAGGTTTCTTATATTCGTACTAACATTTGTGCTCTCCTTGGCAACATGGTCCCAGGGGAGCACAAATCGTGCCTATTGGGCATATATAGATAAATACAAGGACCTTGCCATGGAGCAGCAAGAGAAATACAAGATACCAGCCAGTATCACTCTGGCACAAGGACTACTGGAAAGCGGAGCCGGACGTAGCCGTCTTGCCACAGAAGCCAACAACCACTTCGGCATCAAGACTCCAGGTGGATGGACAGGTCCATACATCCTTGTGGACGATGACCGACCAAAGGAAAGGTTCCGCAAATACCGCAGCGTAAGGGAGAGCTACGAGGACCACTCACAGTTTCTACTGAAACCACGCTACCAGCGACTTTTTACATACAAGACCACAGACTATAAAGCATGGGCCAAAGGGTTGAAGGCATGCGGATACGCCACCAGCCCCACCTATGCACAGAGTCTCATCCGCATCATCGAGATGTACTCCCTGCACCAGTTTGACATGCGCAAACCTGGTAAATACTCCTTAGGGGATGCCATTTCGGAATACAATGCAAGAGGCAAGAAGGGGGCGATTTCACGTTACTACCTGAAACGTCTGTCGCGTAACAAGGTGAAGCCCAAAAAGATTCCTGCCTTCTTCCGCACTCATGCCGTGTATTACAACAACGACAACTATTTCATTGTTGTTCAAGCCAACGACGACCTTGCCACTATCAGTCAGTCAACAGGCATCAGCATAAAGGACCTGTTGAAGTTCAACGATCTGGACCTTAACTACACCCTTACCGTAGGAGACATTCTTTATCTTAGAAAGAAGAAATCAAAGGCCTCAAAGGAATACAAGGACAATCCACATATCGTGCAGCCAGGGCAGAGCATGTACGACATAGCCCAAATGTACGGCATACGCTTGAAGAAGTTATACAAACTCAATAAGCTGAAACCACGAAAATACCAAATAGAGGTTGGCGATACCATCAGGTTGAGGTAACGACACTGTAACCCCATCCAATACTTTCATGGCTGTTATGGACTTATTGGGGTTATACTACAAATTTGTTCACCAGACTTATGACATACTCAGCCTCTTCTTTGGTCATTAAAGGCGATATGGGCAAGGAGAGTTCTTCTTCATGTATCCTCTGTGTCAATGGCAACGGACCATGCGAAAGGTTCATGAGCGCTTTCTGCTTGTGTGGAGCAATGGGATAATGTATCAGGGTCTGTACTCCGTTTTCTTTCAGGTATTTCTGCAAAGCATCGCGTTCTGGGCAACGGATTGGGAATACATGCCACACACATTCCTCTTCCTCCAGAGGCCATGCTGGTAAGGTAATCATCGGATTCTTGATGCCATCTATATATAGACGTGCCATTTCCCTGCGGTGAGCATTATCCTGGTCCAACCGTGGCAGTTTCACCCTCAAGGCTGCAGCCTGCACCTCATCTGTCCTGCTGTTAATACCCTCGTATTCATTCACATACTTCACGCTGCTTCCGTAATTGGCCATCGAGCGCACCACACTGGCCAGTTCGTCATCATCCGTTACCACACAGCCAGCATCGCCCAGC
>JAFYVX010000116.1 GCA_017558255.1 Bacteroidaceae bacterium | reverse complement strand
GACATGAACATAGGCACCTTTGCCGCACTGAAGGGAATGGATTTCTTCAAGGAACTCAGGAACTGGTTCATCGATTTCGACATCAACCACCCAGGACTGGACACTCTTGGCGAAAAAAAGAAACTTGCCAATGCCCTCTTCGGACATGCCGAATTGTGTGATCTTGACAAGTATGCCCTCACGTCCGTCATAAACAAGATAGCCTCCGTAGAGGCCATGAACCAGCAGCTGCCCCCAGAGGTATTGGAGCAGATGGGCACAGGAGGGATGAAGGAGAAAGTTGCCATGGAGCGCCAGCACAATGCCTACCGCTACACATTCCAGACCCTTTTCCGCTTCTTCCAGCTCTCTCCCTGGAAGGACGAAACCACCAACCCTTTCCGGCTGGGGCCTTTCCTCACCGACCACAATATACTTGCTCCATTGGTTACCGACGATTTCCTTTGGGAAAACAGCAACCTATTCATACGCAACTCCTTCTACAGCCACCCTGCCACCTACCTGCGCACATGGATGGCACGAAACGGGCAAACTAACGAGGCGCTGGAACTCCTGGCACATTGCCACAAGCATCTGGGCGACACACACTCACGTCTGGAATGCCTGCTCGAACTGGAAAAGCGCAATCCCGAAGATATGCGTCTGGTACAGGAAACCGGACTTTGCCTCGTTCACGAGAAGCGTTTTGACGAGGCCCTGCAACGCTTCTTCCATCTTGAGGTTACGGAACACTATCTCCGCGGTTCGGCACGTGCCATAGCGTGGTGTTCCATTATGACAGGCAACATTGCCCGCGCAGGACGATATTACAAAAAACTTCTGGAATGGCAAGGTGGTCCCAGTTGGGAGGACCTTCTAAATGCCGGACATTGTGCATGGCTCGCAGGCGACCCAGTGGAGGCCTCCGCACTTTACCAAAGATACCTGTCAATGCATAAAGACAATCTCATGGCATTCGACAATGATCATGACACTCTTGTCAGTCTTGGTTTCACGGCAGATGACATCCGCCTTATGCGTGATACAATAACCGCAGGTTAGCCTTCATGAACATTACATTCGCACGATTTCTGGAAATGCAGAAATAAGGCGCTCGGCCAAGGAGAAGGCCTTGGAACGATGGCTTGGCCGAACATAATGCCGGAATATGTATATCCGATAGCCAGGCAATAAGATTTTCATTCAACGAATGGTTGATAAAGGCCACGTTTCATAACGAGTACCTACAACCTTTTACATTATTTTTCGCAACAATTTCTGCTCAAGAGATTTAAAATGGCACTCAAAAAGTGAAAATAAACGATAGCAATATTTTGAACAATAAAAGAAGAAGTTCTTCCTTTTCTGTTCAGATATTGTCTATTTTCACATAATCCTCATCACAAGAAGGTGTTTTTACATACTACGAAAAGTAAACAAAGCCACCAACGATGGGGTACTTTGAAAGTACATCATCAGTTCTATGTTCTAAAAACTAATTGAATACTGAATACCTGCGTGCGGGCATCATAGGGAAAGGGGGGGCCATATCAATTCGGTCAATCCTGTATTCTTACCCTATAGAGCGATTCCTTATCTCCAGAGTGACGTCCATATAACTGCGCTTGCCTTCGATGTATGCGGCATAGAGGGTTTCGGGGTCACGGCCCTTGAGAATATGGCACTTGCCACAAATCTCGCAATTATGCAGGCATTTCCATGCATCAAGAACATAGGCCTGACGCTCTTCCTGGGTGGAGTTGTCAATCTTCGGCGGTTGCATAAGCTCTACAAATTAAAAACAAATCGGATTGGGGTTAAATGATTGCCACCTTAATAACTCCATCCAGTTTGTTCTCGAAGATGCGGTAGGCTTTTCTTCGATATTTATAATGATTCTCCTATATATCTAATAGCACCTCCACTGCCGAAGGGATAGTCACTAACATCGGTGTTCATATAAAGTGAGTCAGGGCAAACTTCTCCTTCAAAGCAACAACGAGGTTTTGGAAAAAGAGTACCATCCTCTGCTTGGTGGACAAATTTATGTGATTTGACCTTGATAACACATCTCACAATACCTTTATATACGCCCAGTACATAATTGATATGTCCTGACTTATCTCTGTTGATTTTCCAGTATTTTCTTGTTGACTCGTAAATGTCAAATCTCTTGTAAACCCCTTTGGCTTTAGTTTGATTATAACTTTGATTGAGATTTACTAACAGTATATTGTCCCCATCCTTCACATCTATCTTTGAGCAGTCATATATGGCATTGATTTCATCAATGCTCTTAATGCCTTCATCCCATTGATGGTGACCTGCAATAAGATTTGTCAACTGGTTATTATGATTGAATTTCGAATATGTCAGCATGTCTATTAAAGTTGACTCTACAAGTAAAGCCTCTCGCTCTTCAAGATTGTGGCGTATAATGTAGTGAATGACCTCTTTCCCTTCTGATTTGATGCTCCGAATGGTATCAAGTTTCAAATCGCAAGTTTTATCAACTATAGCAGCCTCTGCATGCTGGAACACTCTGTTTTCCTTGCCTTTTCCAATGTAGAAAATCCTATTGTCTCTTGGATCAATCAAGGCATACACATAATAAGCCAAAGCCTCTTTTACACTCTGCTTGAATTCCATATATTCAATAATTATTTATCGCCACCTTT
>JAFYVX010000115.1 GCA_017558255.1 Bacteroidaceae bacterium | reverse complement strand
GAACACTACGGTCAGTCGCTCTCCCCCCATACTGTTTATGCCTGTCAGCGTATAGTTTCTGGACATGGCACCTTGGAACACCGTGCCTTCCACCAGGTTGCGTCCACCGCGGAACCATGCGAAGTTGTCCTTCTCGTGCAGTGCATGCCCCAGGGTTGTGGTCACGGTTTGTCTTGTCGGACCGGTAAATTCCTCTTCGTATTTTATTTCCTCTCTGCCAGAGCCCTCTGTCAGAAAATATGTTGCCTTGGTAGCATAGGCATTGAAGACACGGTTGGTCCCCTCCCAGTGGATTAGTCCGTTACCCCAGAAAAGAAGGTCGCCATTGTCGGTCTGGTATAGTGGCACCTCTTCCAGATCGTCAAAATCGTTGTCAGCATCTATGATGTCGGCATGCTGGTGGCCTCCGTAACCATAGAGATGGACATTATCTGGATTCTGAAACCCCATTTCGGAAAGAAACTCTCGTGACAGCCGGTATATGCCATCCTTTGTGATATGGATTTTTTTCCACGTGCCGTCTGCAAGCACAGAATGTCGGGCATAGCGTTGTTTGGCCTGTGCTCTGGATTCTGCAGGTAGGGGAGTGGCCTTTATCACCACTTTGGCGCAAGTCAGTTTCCTGTATTTCCCGTCCTTGCGTATGATGGGCACGAAACTGTAGTTCAGCACACCTTCACCTCTGCTGATGCTTACGTAGCTGTCTATGTCTATGTGTTCCCTGATTGCATGCGAATATCGTTTTGCCAGCACAGTTTCCGCCTCATTCAGTTCTTCCCATGTTGGGAATTCCAGTGATACAGTGTAAGTGTTGTGGCTATAATCGCTTTCCAGGGGTACTGCCTCCGAGTACACAGGGCACAGCGTGTCGCTGCCCATAACGCCCCAGTCCAGGAAAGTCATTCTTTCCTGGGCCCAAGTACTCATGCTCATTATCAAAGAGATGAGTGTCAGGATTGTGTGTCTCGTTGTCTTGTTCAAGGCAGTAGTTTTATTTTACATTGAATTCCAGAACCTTCTCGTCGTTCAACCATCCTTCGATGTGGTCATCTATGTGTACCGGTCCCACTCCGGCCGGAGTGCCTGTGAATATCAGATCGCCGGTCTTCAGTGTGAAGAATCTGCTTATGTAGCTTACCAGATGGTCCACAGAGTGAATCATGTCCGTGCTTAGTCCTGTCTGTACGGTTTTGCCGTTGATGTCCAGGTGGAAGTTCAATCCTTGTTTCAGCATTTGTGCCACTTTGTGATCTTCATATCTGCCGCTGGAACCTTCCAGAGCCATAGATATTTTCCCGTTGAAGTCGCGGAATTCCCCTATTACGGCACTTCCGTCAAACCCCTTTGCCAGATCCCATGGAAGTCCCTCTGCTCTGAGTTTCCTCTGCAGGTCGCGGGCAGTGAAATCCACTCCCACCGTAACTGCGTCATAGTATCGATGTGCAAAGCGTTCGCTAATGCTTCGTCCCATACGGCAGATTCTTACCACCAGTTCTGTCTCGTATTCGCACTCTTGCGTATAGTCGGGAATGAAGAAAGGCTTACCTCGTGTTACCATGGCGCTGTCACATTTTGTGAAGACAACGGGTTCTGTGTATGTCCCGTTTTGCTGTTGTCCTCTTCCCGGAGCCTTGTCCTTCATCTCTTCCGCATGGTCGCGGTAATTCATTCCTATGCCAAATATCTTCATATACTTAACGTATGTGGGTATAGAAAAATTGTGTTATTCCACTACAAAGGTATTGAAAGATATGGAATGGAGCAAATATTTACACATAATTAATATATAAGAGAAGAAAAAGCCGTGTTGCCATTACCCTGTTTTCTGCGCCTCGTTGCCCCTGTGCAGAGGACCTGATAGCAGCTCGATTTGTCGCTAATAGCGGTTCGTCGAACGGCTGATAGCGGCTCGCTGAACGGCTGATAGTGGTTCGCCGAACGGCTGATAGCGGTAAATCCGACACATACCGACGGTGTAGTCGACCAGAACGGAAACGCACCTTCACACCCGTTTCCTGTGCTACTCTCATGCCATGGCAGGGGTCGCAAATCGGAAAGGTTAATGTTCACAAACTATTATACAATAAGGTTAAACCCTTGCAGATTCTATCTCGGCTAAGTGCGATGGAATGGGCGTTTTCTGTAGATTTTTCGGTAAAAGCCCATATTTTACCGAAATTTGACAGTTATTTTGTCGGAAAACGGTAACTTTGTGTCGAAATTCGTAATATACTCATACTGGGTAGGTGTATAAACGACATTGTGAAAATAGTTTATAATTAACAAATAAATACGATAGAAATAACAAAACATTATTTAATAAAGTATGAAAAAGAAAAAAATCATGCATGGATTCGCTTTGCTTTTCAGTTTTGCGATGATTTCTTGTAGCCAGGGATTTGAGAATGAACCCCAGGTGGAAAAAGGTTTTGGAACCTTGAATTTGAAATTGAGTTCCAATACCGCTTTTTTGGATGAGACACGTGCTGTAAATGAGGAGTCCTATAAGAATGTGGACAACTACACAGTTGTGGTATTGGATAACAAGGGTAACGAGAAGATGAATTGCAAGTATTCCCAGGTGCCCGGTAAGATGCCCTTGATACTTCCCATCGGTTCTTATACTGTTAAGGCATTTTATGGAGCTGAGCATGATGCTTCTCGCGACGAATTCTATGTTTACGGAGAGAGTCAGGGCATGATTCAGGGCGATCCCGAGACCGTTTCTGCAAATGTCGAATGTACACCTACATGTGGCCGCATCTCTGTTAGCTTCTCCCCTGATATGGAAGGATATTTCTCCGATTACAATGTAAGTTTCACTGGCACTGTGGCTTTGGGTGAAAACTCCATCAAGTGGGAGAAAGGCGACACCGAACCATGGTATGTCAAGTTGGAACAGGGTGGAGAGAAGGTGTCTTTCACCATTACGGTATTGGCAAAGGATGAGTTCACTGCAAAGGAAACAACCAAGAAGGGAACATTTAACCTTGACAGGAATAAGGCATACAAGATCAATGTTGCTCCTGTTTACTCAGGTTCAGAAACCGGTGATGTGACTCTGAATATAACTATTGACGAGACAACCAACGACAAGCCTGTTGATATTGAGGTGCCCGTTGATTGGCTTTAATCTTTAAGACATAACAGAAAACAATTGCATTATGAAAATGAATAAAATATTGATGTTGGGCACTATAGCATGTCTGGGCCTGTCATCTTGCATGAACGAAGATTTTCCTTCTTCTTCATCTGTACAGGGAAGCATCTCTCTGAATGTGGATTATCTTGTTCCCAGCACCACGCGTGCGGTGGAAACAAAGGATTTCCCCGTTGCAGTCTATGCACTGGAGGGCAATAAGTTTTTTGCTGAGTACGAATATGCATCACAGGTTCCTGCTGAGATCACCATGCCTGTGGGTTCATATTTCGCCACAGCCCATACCCCTGGCAATATGGACAAGATAATGGCCAATCCTTATTATCAGGGTGTTGACACTTTTG
>JAFYVX010000114.1 GCA_017558255.1 Bacteroidaceae bacterium | reverse complement strand
GAGATTCAGTTGTGCGAACTTGATACGATTGTCTTGGAGGTATCCTCTGGAACTTGTGCCTCGCATACCAGCCCACATCTCAAAGCCTTTCTCCAAACCCTCGCTCACTATGTAACTGCCAATGAAACCACTGGCACCTGTAACCAAAACTTTCTTCATACCTATGAATTATTTGATGCAAAGATACTAAAATATATTAAGAATAATGATATAACAGAAAAAAAGCGTATCTTTGACTCGTCTTAGATTAGATAAGAGCACCAGTACCTGACAAGAGGGTATTGGTTCGCCAAATATTAAAAGTTCAACTCGAAACCTTACTCCCTTTTTGGGGGAGATTGGGTGGACACCTAAAAAGACAGCACCATGGGAAAGAAAAAGACAGGAGGCAAGTATATCAGGAAAAGAGACCTGATGCAGATGCTTATAGACTTGTTTCAGCAACATGCTGGAGAGGTTTTCGATCTTAAAAGACTGTTCCGGGACTTGCAATTGAAGACGCATCCCTCCAAGATGCTGTGCGTGGATTGTCTGGAGGATCTGCTGGCAGATGACTATATCAAGGAAACCGACAAATATTGCTATACGCTTAACGCTGTGTCTCAAGTGATGGAGGGTGTCTTCCATCGCAAGTCAAACGGCAAGAATACTTTTGTTCCCAACGATGGTGGAGAACCCATCCTGGTGGCAGAGCGCAATTCCATGCATGCCATGGACGGAGATCTGGTGAAGGCTTCCATGGTGGCAAGGCGCAGGAATCATGTCCGCGAGGCGCAGGTCATAGAGATTGTGAAGCGTTCGGAAAAGCAGTTTGTGGGCACATTGAAGGTAAGCAAGGACTATGCCTACCTGCTCACCGAAGACCGCACTCTGGCCAACGACATCTTCATCCCAAAGGCCTACCTGAAGAAGGGCAAGAGCGGCGACAAGGCCGTTGTGCGTGTGGTGGAATGGCCCGAAGGTGCCAAGAACCCTGTGGGCAAGGTGATAGACATACTTGGCCGTACTGGCGAGAACAATGCCGAGATGCATGCCATACTGGCAGAGTTCGGTCTGCCCTACACCTACCCCAAGACGGTGGAGGCCATTGCCGACCGTATCCCCAAGGAGATCCCCCAACAGGAGATAGACCGCCGTCGCGACATGCGCGATGTGCTGACCTTCACCATTGACCCTCACGATGCCAAGGACTTTGACGATGCCATCAGCATCCGTGTGCTGAAGGATGGCGGAGAATCGGGCAAGACACTCTACGAGGTGGGCGTCCACATTGCCGACGTGAGCCACTACGTTACCGAAGGTTCTGCCATAGACAAGGAGGCACTGAAGCGTGGTACCAGCGTGTATCTGGTGGACCGTACCATTCCCATGCTTCCCGAAAGTCTTTGCAACAACCTATGCTCCCTGCGCCCCGATGAGGACAAACTTACCTTCAGCGTCATCTTCAAGATGAACGAGAAGGCCGAGGTGAAGGACTACGAGATACTGCACACGGTAACACGCAGCAACCGCCGTTTCAGCTACGGACAGGTACAGCAGATTCTGGAGGAGGAGCACGAGGCAAGCGAGCAGGACTACAATTCTCCTGGTGACGTGCTTGTGCCCATTGAGGACCATGTACCTACGACAACCTTTGCTCCAGGTACAGATGAGCGCAAGTTGCTCCTCGTACTCAACCGTATGGCCAAGGAACTGCGCAGACGCCGTTTCCAAAGCGGTGCTGTGGATTTTGATCGTTGCGAGGTGCGTTTCAACATTGACGAGAAAGGCAAACCTACCAGCGTGTATTTCAAGGTGGCTAAGGATGCCAACAAACTCATAGAGGAGTTCATGCTGCTTGCCAACCGTACCGTGGCTGAGAGCATAGGCAAGGTGCCCAAGAACCAGAAAGCAAAAGTTATACCATACCGTATTCATGACACACCCGATCCTACCAAGTTGATGAAACTGGGCGACTTTGTCAGCAAGTTCGGTTATAAGATAAAGACTCAGGGCACCAAGGGAGAAATATCCAAGAACCTGAACAAACTTCTCTCCGATGTTCACGGCAAGGCCGAGCAGAATGTCATAGAGATGGTGACCCTGCGTGCCATGATGAAGGCGCGCTACAGTGTGCACAACATAGGACACTATGGTTTGGCCTTTCAGCACTATACCCACTTTACCTCACCAATCCGCCGATACCCCGACCTCATGGTGCATCGCCTGCTTACAAAGTACGCAACGGGCGGACGTAGTGTAAGTCCTGTGAAATACGAGGAACTCTGCGAACAGTGCTCCGATGCCGAACAGACGGCAGCACAGGCAGAACGTGCCAGCATCAAGTACAAGCAGGTGGAATACATGAAGGAACATCTGGGCGAGACCTTCGAAGGCACCATCTCTGGTGTTACGGAGTTCGGCCTCTACGTTGAGGTGAACGAAAACAAATGCGAAGGCTTCGTACCTCTGCGCGACCTGGACGATGATTATTATGAGTTTGACGAGAAGAACTTCTGCCTGCGCGGACGTCGCCGCAACCGCTCATACAACCTTGGCGACCAGGTGCACGTACAGGTAGCCCGTGCCGACCTCTACCGCAAGCAACTCGATTATAAACTGGTTTATCAAACGGAAAGGTGAAAACGGAAAACAGAAAGGTGAAAACAGATAACTAACAGCGTCCCTACATCCGCTCACCGCTCACCCACTCACCCGTTCACCGCTCACCGCTCACCGCTCACCGTTAAACTTTCAATATGCCACAAACACAAGTCCAACAACAGAAACTCACGCAGGAACAGATACAACTTCAGACTGCCATGCAGGTGCTGGCGTCAAAGTTGGTGGAACTCCCACTGGATGGATTGCGCGAACGTGTGGAAGCAGAACTTGCCGAAAACCCGTATCTGGAGGCCAGTAATAGCGACAGCGGAGACGACTACATCCAGGATGAAGGTGGTGGCACCTCTGTCTCCGATTATGATGCCCGTAAGGACTATTCCACCGAGGACGATATCCCCGACTATCTCCTGCATCAGCACTCGGGAACCGAAACGGAGAGCATGGATAGTGCGGACACACAATCCTTCTACGACCAGATGATGGAGCAAGTTGCGGGATGCGACCTATCTGAACGAGAACGCCATATACTGGAATACCTCATAGGCAACCTTGGCGACGACGGTTTGCTTGCAAAACCTCTCTTCCAGATAGCGGACGAACTTAGCATCTATCATTACCTGGACACCACACCCGAGGAAGTGGAGCGTGTCCTGCACACCCTGTGGCGCTTCGACCCTCCCGGTGTGGGGGCACGCAATCTGCAGGAGTGCCTCATCATCCAGTGCAAACGCAAGGGATACCGTAGCGTTCCAGGGCATACCCCACTCTTGCTGAAGGTTCTTGAACGAAACTGGGAAGAGATCAGCCACAACCGTTGGGACCTGATACAACAGAAATACAAACTCTCCGAGCAGGAGGTCAGACTACTGCGCCAAGAGATAAGGCGACTGAACCCACGCCCTGGCAGCTCCATGGGCGAGAAGGCAAGTTCCTCGGAAACTCACATAACTCCTGATGTCATCGTTGGCATAGATCAGGAGGGAGGCATAGAACTGACCCTGAACGACGGCGACATGCCCACGCTCTCCGTAAGCGAGGATGCCATGAAGATGATAGATGTTGATTATGTACGCGACTATGTTAGCCGCGGAAAACTCTTCATCGGTGCCATCATGCAACGCAGGCAAACCATCATGCACACCATGCAGGCCATCATAAAGTTGCAACGCAAATACCTGCTCACAGGTGACGAAACCTTGCTCCGCCCCATGCGCCTGGAGGACATCGCCAGGATTACGGAACAGGACCTCAGCACCGTGTCGCGAGTATGCAACAGCAAATATGTGGAAACACCATACGGCACCTATCCCTTGCGCTGGTTCTTCACCACACAAGCCAGGAACATCGAAAACGAAGATGTGTCCGTAAAGAAGATACATCAGGCACTCAAGGAAATCATCGAACAGGAGGACAAGAGCGCACCTCTGAAGGATGACGAACTTGCCCTGATGCTCCAGCAGCAGGGCTTCGATGTGGCACGCCGCACCGTGGCCAAGTATCGCGAACATCTGGGCATACCCACAAGCAGAATGAGAAAAGAATGAAACTGACAAGATTCCTTGCCAAAGTGCTCGCCGTGGTGTTCCAACCTGCGTTCTATCCGCTGGTGGGCTTCAGCATACTGTTCACCCTAACGTACCTGAGCATGCTGCCATGGGAGTTCAAGTTATGGGTTCTGCTTGCTGTGTACGTGTTCAGCATAGCCATACCTTATGCAATGACCTTCTTCATCCGCAAGACCAACGGATGGAGTAAACAGGATCTGCACCAGCAACACCGCCGCTACATTGTATATTTCATAAACATCATCTCCTATCTCAGCTGCATGTATGTGTGCCATAAACTCTACCTGCCTTCATTCATGGGAGCCATATTGGTGGTAAGCATGCTCGTCCAGTGTGCATGCGTGATAACCAACATGTGGTACAAGGTGAGCATGCACTCTGCCGGAACGGGAGTCATCATCGGTGCCCTTCTGGCCTACAGCCACATCTTTGCCTTCAATCCTACTGGCTGGCTCTGCATAGCCATCCTCCTTTCCGGAGCCGTCATGAGCAGCCGCATGCTCCTGAAGGGAAACACCCTCGGTCAGGTTCTTTCAGGCACCTTCATAGGCATCGTATGCGGAGTGGTGGGAATAATGATGTGGTAGGGGGCAACATAGTAAAAGCCGCTTTTAAGCAAAACAAATGGAATGTCCCTGTGTCACACTTAAAAACGGCTTTTTCTATTTGATGATGTAAGCAAATGTAATCAACAAATTTGCTTTATCGAGTTTTGATATATCCTCAATTACACTAATGGCGTCCTCTAATATTTTACACTAATAGTAAGGATTACTTTACAATGAATTTCTTTCCACCTTGGATATAAATACCTCTCTGTAACTCACTACGTTTGCATGTCATACGCTCACCTTTCGTGTTGTAGATACACGAATCCCTGACACTATTAGTCACATTCTCAATTCCACTTGGGTCTGTAATAATAAGCTTCTTACTAACTCTTACTGCAGAATGATAGTTCTTGTTACCCGATTGGATGGCCTTAATTACAATTTGACCAACACCAAAGCAATCAAGATACACCTTGCCTGCAGCCTCATAAATAGACACGAAGTTATTATCAGCAATCTCATACTCAATGTCAAGGCCTGATGTTGCCAATGCGGTCAACTCCACTTGGTCGCCTATCTCAACCTCTTCAAGACTTTGCTCCCAAATGATTTCTTGCGTTGCTTTCTCAATGGTCAGCGTTCCGCTTGTATAGTTGAAATCATAGTTTGTAGCCTCTGCGCCTGAAGCTGTAATCTCATAGCTTCCCACATCAGCAGTCTTATCTGCAGCACAGTATAGTGTGGGCATTATTGTGAAGACCTTTTCGCTCTCGTTGTTCACAAATCCCTCGTAGCTCACTGTAAACTCAGGGTTCTCTTCATTATACACTCTGGTATAGTCGCCTACCTTAACGTCAATAGTGCGCTTGCCTACAGTTAGCGTACCCCCTTGATAGCTCAGCTCGTAATTCTTAGCCTCAGCTCCAGATAAAGTGATTTCATACTCACCAGCTCCGCTAGTCTGCTTCGCGCCACACTCAAAGTTAGGTTGAGTGGTGAGAACATCCTTCGTGTCATCGTTCTTGAATCCCTCACAATAGAAAGTAAATTCGGGATTAGCCTCAAAATAAAGGCGCTCCTTGTTCTCGGCTATCACGGTGAGCGGAGCCTTCACAACAGTCAACACACCTTCATTATATTCGGTGAACGCATAGTTCTGCGCCTTACCACCTGATACAGTGATGACATACTCGCCCACATCATTCTTTCTATCAGCGCCAATGAATATTGCTGGCTTTTCAGAAATACAATCTTCATTGTCATTGTTTTTGAACCCACTGTAGGCGAGTGCTATTACAGGGGTGGCTTCTCCATACTCCTTTTGAGCAGATACTGCGCTTACAGTAAGCGGAGCCTTTGTCACAGTCAATATACCATTCTTATATTCAATGTTGTAATTCTGAGCTTCTGCGCCACTTGGTACAATATCGTATGTGCCCACAGCACTTGTCACGATTGCTTCAGTCTTTGCCGAAGGACGATTTGTCAAGACATCGTATGTCTCCTCATTCTTGAATCCTGAATATGCAAATGTAAACTTGGGATTCTCATCACCATACACACGCTCTGCAGCTTCTGCCTGAATAGTCAGGGGAGCCTTGTTTACGGTGAGCGTACCGCTTGTATAGCTTATTGCATAGTTTGTAGCCTCTGCTCCATTTGGAGTAATCTCATATTCTCCCACACTACTTGTCGGCGTTGCCGATGTCACTACTGCTGGTGCAGTGGTCAGACAGTCCGCATCGTCATCATTCTTAAAACCAGAGTATGCAAACTTAAACTCAGGGTTAGCATCTCCATACTCACGCACAGTGCTCTGCACACTGATGCTCAAAGGAGCCTGAGTCACGGTCAATGTTCCAGGGATATATTCCGTAAACGAATAGTTGGTAGCTACGCCACCCGATACCGTCACCTCATAGTCACCTACTGCGCTATACTTTGTCGCCTTGGTAGAAGTACTCAACTCTGAGGTAAATACAGGTACACTATCACCATTCTTCAATCCTACGTATGTGAAGTCAAACTGAGGATTAGCATCGCCATACACTCTTGACTTTGCATTTACTGCAACTGTAATCGGTGCCTTCTTTACAGTCAGTTTTCCCTCAATACAGCCAATTTCATAGTTCTTGGCTGTAGCACTTGCTGACACGCTATATGTTCCAGCACTGCTCTTCTTATCCGCCTTGGTAGAGAATATGACATCGCTACTCAGCACACTCTCATCCTCATTATTTACAAATCCTGTCAATGAATAGGTAAATGTTGGATTGTCATCACCATAAATCTTTTCCGCATCATTTACATTGATGGTCAATGGTGCTTTATTTATGGTATAAGTGTAAGGCACTTCGAGATCAAACTCAACATCGCCTGAATAACTAAATATTAAATGAGTAGTATGACTTCCGGCATTAGTTTCCAAAATATAATCTTGCAATGTAACAGAAAACGCCTTCAACTTATTTGTGTAATTTATGTCATGTGTATCTCCATATTTCAAGGTTTTTGTTTCCACAATGATCATGTCTTTTGCGCGGTAAAACTCACGACTAGAATGACAAGCATCAAAGGCAGAAGAATGTATTTCCGTATTACCTAAAACAAATATCTCCTTCAAATTTCTGCAGCCATAAAAAGCATCCCATCCTATAGTTTCCACATTTTGGGGAATAACAACAGAAATCAACCCTACACATTCACAAAAGGCTCCTTGCATATAGGTGTCATAGTAACCATGCCCTCCACCCTCTATATTAGTTAAACTTTGGGGAAAGTTTATACTAGTCAATTTATAACAACGAGTAAAAGCACCCTTGCAAATAGAAGATACTCCCTCTGGCAAAACCACAGAAGTCAGTTCTTTATCTGAATTAAATGCTCCTTTTCCTATTTGTACTACACTATATGTTTTTGTACCGTAAGTTACAGTCGGTGGTATTACAATATCACCTGTATAATCGTTATTAAAGTCCTGATATGTAACCTCACACGTCAATTCAGAATTAGAAAGGATATTATAATAAATCCCATCCACCTCAAAATCATAAGCACTGATTGTTGCGCAACACAATAGCATTGCTATCGTAACAAAGCATTTTTTAACCTGTTTCATTTGTTTAATTATTAGAATTAGCAATATTTGATAAATTTACACTATACGAATAATTTGTCTGTATTTCAGAGGATGGCAAAAGAGAGATAAACCAGCATCCATCTAGGACGTCATCAAGACAAATATCTGTGGATATCTCTATATTGGCTATATCATCACGTTTCTTACTAAAGGCAACAAGAATATCTTTTAATATATCAATCGTCTCATGTTCTGTATCATGATGAATAACCATAAGCATCATTTTCTCCTCAATGTGACGTGTATAGAAATCATCATACTGCTCAAGATGTGGATTTTCAACAAAAATACGGTTATTCCAAAGTTCCTTTCTAACCTTAGACTCTTTTTCTTTCCATTCCAAACGCAAATGAATCTTTTTTGATCTCATAGCATGCTACTTACTTTCTTGCCTACAAGCCCCCCAAAGTCAGCATTAACATGAATTCTTTAACGGATACAAGAAAAGCGTAGAGACTTGTCTTGTTTAACACGATCTGGTATCGCCAAACACCATGTAAGATTAAACAGAAACAAATACCCCACGCTGTTGTATACACTTTGCAAAGCACAGCGTGGGCTGTACGCGCACAATCATATACATACAGAATGGACGTATCTTTGTCTCTATCCTCTTACAGAAGTTTTGGCGATTTCGATCGAAGGATAAAGCAAGAAACGCATTCTTGGACCGAGGATTTCTCCCCTCGGACGCTACAAAAATACGAATAATATTTGAAATGGCGACCAAATGTCACAAAAAAGTCGCTGACATCAACCCTTATTGAGTCAACCTACTCAGAGCACTTATACAAAAATCTGTTATAACTGCAAAAAACATCATTTTTGGCGGTTATAACCGATTTTTGTGTACCATCCTTGGTCTTACTATCCCTAAATCTCCCAGTAGAAATGGCATTAGTTTAAGGAAATAGTATTTCCTCCCACCCCTTTTCCAGTGCGTGCCACATGCTTTGGCGGGATTCGGGGTGCAGGGTGCAGAGGGATTGGGAGAGGCGCTCCATTTCCGAGCGGCGGGTTCTGTCCTCGTAAGGACAGGGGGAGATATGGCGCACCAGTTGGGCTTCAGCGGCATGGGATGCTATGTCCTTTTCGGGGACAAGGCAGAGGGGGCGGATGATGGTGAGGGGATAGTGCTCCATGGGCATGGAGGGGCGCATGGAGTGGAAGGAGCCTTCGTAGAGGAGGTTCATGAGCATGGTGGTAAGGAAGTCGTCCTGATGATGCCCCAGGGCTACCTTGTTGAAACCGTACTCTACGGCAAAGTCGAACATAGCCTTACGGCGATAGCGTGCACAGAGGAAGCAGCGGGTCTTGCGCTTATCAGTGCTTTCGTCAAAGGAGGTGTGGAGGATGTGCAAGGGGATGCCAAGAGCATTGCAGAACTCCTGCATGTGGGCAATGTCCGTCTGGTAGGGCACATTGTCCATAACCACATGTACTGCCTCCACCTGTATGGAGGGCTTGAAGATACGCGCGCGCGCTGCCATCAGTTGTGCCATGACAAGCGAGTCCTTGCCACCAGAGAGGGCAAGCAGAATCCTGTCGGCATCGGCCAACAGAGCGTATTCCGTACAACCTTTATTGAACAGGCGTCTGATTTTGCGTATCATAATATATATATAATAGGTATAGCGCTATTCTGATAGCATGCGCAGATAATGGTGACCGAAAATAAACAGTTCGCCTTCATGTTTGAACCCAAGAGACTCATAGAGTGCCTTAGCGACATGATTATTGGGTTCGCAGGCAAGTACGGCAGGCAAGCGCATTTCTCTGGCAACACCTATACCATATTGCAGTAATTGTCTGGCAATACCCCTGCCACGTGCATTGGGCGCCACTGCAATGCTGTCAATGTATAGTTCGCCTGGTTGTGCCTCGGCATCCATGCCTTCCACATCAAAGGTGATGATTTCGTCAAGCATGGAGAAAGTACGCTTGCGCATCTGAATGTAATCATCCCCTTTGTATGCAACAAGTGCTCCAAGTGATTCTCCGTCATTGTCTTGTGCAATGATGGTATGTCGCCATGAATATAGTGTGTCGTCCCAACGAATGGAATCGGCGAGCAGTTCAAGCTTGCGCCTGTCCTGCCCGCCGATATGTTCGGGATATCTTTCCATGATGTCATCGCCTAAAGCCTCCACAACCACAAGGGCAATGAAAGTTGCGTCGGATATGGTCGCTTTGCGAATTATCATAGTTAGGTTCGTTAACAAAACGGAATGATGAACGGTCAGTCACCTTTCCGTTTTCACCTTTCACTTTTTCAAATCATCCTCTATGAACTTGAGCAGTCGTTCTACTGCCTCTTCCTCGGGAATGTTCTTCTCTATGCACTCCTTTGCCTTGTAGAGGGAGACCTTGCCACGGGCTGCACCAACGTAGCCGTAGTCGGCATCGGCCAT
>JAFYVX010000113.1 GCA_017558255.1 Bacteroidaceae bacterium | reverse complement strand
TAATTAAGTCTCTTCAGCTCTAAATTGGCATCGTAGTCGAAATAGCGCAGCAAGGCAATGGCAACATCTGCCGTAAATGCTCCTGTTGCATCCTTGGTGTAGTCACTCAGTATAGCCTGGCCACAATATTGCATCAGTTCGGCAACTGCATCAGCCTTGGTTTCCATACCATAGGAATCGCGCATATCCTCCCAGTTGAAGGTCGTTGCTGAAAGACTTTTCATGACTATTTTTGCAGTCTCCGTAGTGTATCCTGGGATGGGAGAAGTCTCAGCCTGGGGCCACTCGTGAAACTTCATTATCTGAGCCATGGCTGTAGCAGTACATCCGGTAACACTCCTTTCACCTCCATGCTTGGGGCACTTGTCATTGTATGGAGCGCTCTGGTTCCATTGCGTACGTGTCAGAGGAGAGATTGCGCTCCATTGCGTACTGTTCTGCATGGATGCACGATGCTGTGGGGCATAAGTCTCCAGCATTGCAATCTGCTCGGCATATCCCTCGAGCCATGCCTTAACATTTTCCGGCATGCTCTCCATATCAAATGAACCATTGGTGGAATAACCCAGAATCTCGTCCGTATTGTCATCACCGGAAACTATCACAAAACCTTTCTCGTCCTGTACATTGAACACATAATATGCAGGTACATCCGTCTTGGTTCTTTTGCCCCTGACAGAACGTGCAGGTGCATATTCGGCACCGGCATCAGCAGCAATGCGGCTGCCGTTCAATTCCTTCATGAACCTGGCAGCCTTGCCTTTGGCCTGTTCCAGATCCACCGGACCAGCAAATGCTATGGTACTCGTCAGAACCACAAGCAGGAGAGAGAAAAATCTTCGTTTCATTTTCTTATAAAATTAATTGGATTAGATCTATTTCAATAACGGATGCAAATATACTTATAAATGGGGGCATTTGCAAACCACACAATACACAATACGTCTAAAACATCTATAATGAAATGATATAATACGTGGCACGCTGAAGAATACCTGCTACATATTGTAGTTTTTATACAGAAAGCATTATATTTGCATGGCATTTATACCTATTCACACACTATATATATTATGGTAACAATTCATCACATCCCAGAACAGAATCTCTTTCGTGCAGAGGAAAATGGCAATGAAGTGGGCAGGATTGAATACAAGGAAGCAGAAAAGACAATAACCATTACCCACACCTATGCATACATAGAAGGGCGCGGAATAGGTCGTCAGCTTGTTGTAGCAGTAATTGAATATGCCAAAGGGAAAGGCTGTATGATAAATTCCCTGTGCTCTTATGCCAGAGTGCTCATAAATAAAAACGAGGAATATACGGCACTGATTTTGAAATAGCAGAATCAGGGATAAAGAAAAATGCTGTGGCATAAACCACAGCATTTTCTATATATTTTGTAAAAAGCACAGGGCTGATTAGTAGAAGAGATAGCGCTTGTCCTCTACATTTGCCTTGCGGTACAGATCGCTCTGGAAACCGTTAATAGAACGGAGAGCGGTCTGCTTGAGCATGCCCTGCTCTACCTTCTGGTCAAACTTGGCCTCCTGCTTGTCAGCAGCAAGAACCTGGTATGCATAAACAGCACCGTTGCCACGTACACCGCTCTTGAAGGCATCCTTAGCCTCGTTGCAAGTGCTACCGCTAAGTGCGGGCTCGGAATAGCCTGTCTTAGCAACAAATACAGGCTGATTGAAAGTAACACGACGAAGAGTATCTGTTACAGCACCTGCCAGCTTGGCAACCTCTGCAATGCTCTTGGCAGCAGCCATCTTCTCCTGAAGCATAGCAGCCTTCTTGTCCTTGATAACCTCCTCAGTCAGGAATCTCTTGACATCCTCCTGTTCCCAAGACAGATAGCCCTTGGGGGCAATGCCTGTGAGGACAACGCACATGAGGTGATCATTGTTGCCACACTCGTAGAGAGGACTTACGTCGCCCACCTTAGTGTCTTCGTTGAAGATCCAGCGCATTGCATCGCGGGGGCTGCTTACACCACCGATTGTGTGCTCGGCACTGCTCAGGTTGTCACGCTCAAGGATGCGGTAACCAGCCTTTGCTGCCAATGTGTCAATAGCCTCAGCATCCTTGCCGGCAAGGAAAGAAGAGAAATTTGAGAATGCCTTGTCATAGGTCTGCTTTGAGAAGTCCATAGCCACCTTGACTACAGCCACATCATACTTGCTGATGGGATTACGGCTCTCCAGCACATTAATGACGAGAACACTCTGGTCCAGAACCAGCTTCTGGAGGCTGCCTGCAGATGCAGTAGAGATAGTCTCGATAATCTTCTTGTTGGTCTCGTCAATGTTCATGCCTTCATACTGTGAAGAAGCCATCCACATCTTCTCACCGCTCTGGTTGTACTTCTTGGCAATGGTATCGAAGGGAGCACCTGCCTTGATAGCATTCATGATGCTGTCTGCTGACTTCTCTGCCAAAGCCATGTCCATACCGGGAACACCGATTACACGGTACTCTACGCTATCGGGCATTGTCTTAGAAGAAATCAGGCGCACAATGTTCATGGTGTTGTCCATGCTGCTATAGTAGGGACCTACCTGCTGGCCAGCCTTCATGGTATCCAGCTGATTGGCAATATCTGTGGGCAACACATTCTTGCTGATGGGCAGAGAAGAATAAGGAACGAGTGAACGAGCCTCGCGGATTACCTTTGCAGGAGCAACACCAGCATTCAACTGCTGTGCATATTCTGCCATCTGCTTGTTCAGTTCTGCCTCATCCTCCTTGCTTGCCTTTACAGCAATGTCAATGTACTTGATGCTACGTGTCTCGGCAGGAGCCTCAAAGAGATTCTTCAACTCTGCATACTTGGCCTTCAGGTCCTTGTCGGTTACGGTAATATCACCGTCCATGATGCTGCTATAGGGAAGAGCTGCCATAAGGAGAGTCTTCTCGGTGGTGCGTGCATCAAAGTTCTGCTGGGCAGCAACGGGGTTGCTGAGGATTGTTGCCACAAGAAGGTTCTGATACTTCTCTGCAAGCAATGTGTGACGCAGGTTCTTCTC
>JAFYVX010000112.1 GCA_017558255.1 Bacteroidaceae bacterium | reverse complement strand
TGGCACCTTTACTTACAAGGTAAGTGTTGCCAATGCAAACTCCGAAAATGGTTTGGTTAATCTGGAAGAGTATGGAACAATACTCAAGATTTATACAGAAGCACTTGCGCCTGTTTACCAATTGACTGGCAATTCTAAGGAATGTGATGCCAAGGTAGTAAGTGCCTGCAAGAAGGCTGAGGCAAAAATATCTTCCAACACATACCAGTATCCTTATGTAATTTGTGTGAGAAATGTCACACTGAGTAATGTGATTTATGAATATAAGCCCAACTACACTAAATAGTTGATGTTGTTTAACAACACTTCGTTACAAATATTTCCTTACCATGCGTTTCATGTGTTAGAAGCATATGTCTACATGGTGGGGATTTTTTATAATCAGATACGAATACAAATGAAGCAACATAATTTTTTATTCATATTTGTGCTATGGTTATGTTTGCCATTATGCACATTGGCCCAATCGGACAGAAACACCATTTTTAAGGTGGCTGTTGGAGATATGGAGTACACCCCCAAGCAGGGAAAGGAAACTGTGGGTTCTGTACTTGGAACCATTAGCAAGGCTGTGCTTTTAGGTACAGTAACTACACAGAAGGATAACTATGCTGGTTCTGTTAAGGCCAGCGTGCTATCTGGCTTTGGCAAGGTAAGGAGATTCCATGCCATAGAAGGAGAATTTAAGGATGGAGAAATAAAGGAAGACACCCATGCTTTTTATGTCACAGGAACAATCAACAACATCAGCACGACAACCGAACTGTTCACACCAGCAGACAAGTCCATAAAACCCTACAATGTATTCAAGGCGCAGATAGAAGTCGCTGTTCATGTCAAGGATGTACACGATGACCATATAGTTGATACTCACACTTTCTATGTGAACAATAACGACCTTAGTTGGGTAAAAACGGAGGACAAGGCAATGAACGAGGCGCTGATAATTCTTTCGTCAAAGGTGGCCAAGCGTTATAATAAGCTTTATCCTTTGACTGCATCTATCGTGGAGCCTGGCGATGTGAAGAAGGACAAGCAGAAGGATGTCTATATTGATTTAGGTCGAAAGGATGGTGCTGTTGAAGGTATGAAGCTAACCGTGTATTCCATTAAGACAATTGCCGGCAAGGAGGCCCAAAAAGAGCTTGGCACAGTTAAAATTGAAGAGGTCATGGGAGATGACGTGAGTATGTGCAAAGTAAAGAGTGGCGCCAAGGAAATAAAGAAAGCATTGGAGGATGGCCTTAAGGTGATAGTTACAAGCAGCAATTAAGGCATTCAATAAATCGGTAACAGAAGATATTTGCCTCTGCTATACAATAGTGCTATAGGTAGGCAAAATATAGGGCTGGCACTTCGATTTCGAGGTGTCAGCCTGATTGTATTCAAATTGTTTAGCGACTAAATATAGACGGCGCTTAAAATGAAGAAAAAATCTGCTTTTCTGATGCCATCTCACATAAAATCGCTATATTTGTCCTTGAAATCCAGAAATGTCCATTTCAAAAAGCAGCAGCATGGTGCAGAGAAAATATCCCATAGGGGTGCAAGATTTTGAGAGTTTGCGTAAGGATGGTTATCTTTATGTGGACAAGACTGCCATTATCCACGATATTGTCTCAAGGGGAAGATACTACTTCCTGAGCCGCCCACGCCGCTTTGGTAAGAGTCTGCTGATTTCCACTCTGCAAGCATACTATGAGGGTAAGAGGGACTTGTTCCAAGGCCTTGCCATGGAGCAGCTGGAACAGGAATGGCGCGTGCATCCTGTATTGCGGTTGGACCTGAATACAGAGAAATATGACTCCATAGATAGTGTTGACCGGAAACTGGACCGTGAGTTCAAGATATGGGAGGAGCTATATGGTGCCGACGAGGCCGAGGTTACGCTGCCCATGCGCTTTGAGGGTATCATAAGGCGTGCCTATAAGAAGACTGGCGAACGTGTGGTGATACTGATTGACGAGTACGACAAGCCTTTGCTTCAGGCCATATCAAATAAGCCTCTACAAAATGAATACCGTGCTACACTGAAGGCCGTTTATGGTGCCTTGAAAAGCATGGATGGCTGCATAATGTTCGCTCTGCTTACAGGTGTAACAAAGTTTGGCAAGGTGAGTGTGTTCAGCGACTTGAATCACTTGCGCGACATATCTATGCTGGAGCAATATACCGAAATATGTGGCATCTCGGAGAAGGAACTGCATTCTTATTTCAGGAATGAGATAACTGAAATGGCAGAGCTGCATCAGACATCGTATGATGATATGACAGATATGCTACGCCAGAACTATGATGGTTATCACTTTGCACCAAATACCAATGGAATGTACAATCCATATAGTTTGTTGAATGTGTTTGCTAACAAGAAATTGGGCAGTTATTGGTTCGCGACTGGCACGCCAACCTATTTGGTGGAGCTGCTGAAGAGCAACGAATACAAACTGGATGATGTGAATGGTTATATTGTAGGCATAGAAGGACTTTCCGGCACTGATGCTGCTGATACCGATGCCATACCTGTCATATACCAGAGCGGATACCTGACCATTAAGGACTTCAATCCCAGATTTCAAAGTTACACTCTGGGGTATCCCAACAAGGAGGTTGAGGAAGGATTCATCAAGTTCCTTATTCCGCACTATACCGCCAAGCGAGAGACTAATGGTGTGTTTGAAATCCAGAATTTTGTCAGAGAGGTTGAGAGTGGCGACATAGACGGTTTCTTCACACGTCTGCGCTCGTTCTTCTCAGACACCACCTATGAGGTGATACGTTTGCAGGAGTTGCACTACAGTAATGTTCTGTATATCGTGTTCAAACTGTTGGGCTTCTACACTCAGGTGGAATATAAGACCAGCAACGGTCGTATAGACCTTGTGTTGCAGACCCCGGACTACATCTATGTGATGGAGTTCAAACTGAGCGGAACTGCCCAAGAGGCCTTGCAACAGATAAACGACAAGGGATATGCCCAACCCTTTGAGAAAGACCCTCGTAAACTATATAAAATAGGTGTGAACTTCAGCAACGAAACTCGCAATATCGACGAGTGGCTGGTGGGGTAACGCTCAACACTAATCGCTAAACATTCATCGCTAAACGCCTACAACCACCCTGCTTCCTTGTACCACTTAATCGATGCCTTGACACCGTTTTCCAGGCTCCATTCGGGAGTGTAGCCGAGGTCGCGGCGTGCAGGCTCTATGTCGCAACGCCAGTTGCGTTGGGACAGGATGTTGTACTTGTCATCATTCAGCACAATCATCTTGCCGCTCATTTTTCCTATCATTCCGCCAACCTTGCAGATTGCCTTCAATATAATCTTGGGGGCCTTGATGCGTAGTACCCATGGGTTGCCCAGTTCCTGCTGGAGGAGGTCGGAGAAGCGGCGGGAGTTGTATATCTTGCCATCGCTCAGGAAGTATGCCTTGCCCAAAGCGGCAGGTGCTGTCATAGACTTGAATACGGCCTGCACCACATCCATCACATAGATGAAGGTCAGTTCCTGGGGCTGGTAACCTACGGCAAAGTCGGTATGTCCGGCAATGCTCTTTGCCATTACGAAATAGTCTTTCTCCCTTGGACCATATACGCCTGTGGGACGCAAGATGACATAGGGGAACTTTGCAGGGTCCATCTTGCACAGATATTCTTCTGCGCAGAGCTTGCTTTTGCCGTATGCTGTATTAGGTTCTGGTGCGTCTGTAAGCAATATGGGCTTGTATATTGATTCTTCCTCGGAAATTTCCGCACCCTTGCCATATCCCTGTGCAGGAATCTTGACGGGAGTTTCACGAATGGCACCGAAGACACTGAGAGAACTGACAAAGACAAAGCGCTCGGGCACCATGTCTGTCTCCTGAAGGGCCTCTATGAGGTTTATGGTGCCTTGGGTGTTTGTGCGGTAGAAGTCTTCTATATTCAGGCATTTTGTGGCTCCAGCCGCATGCACCACATAATCCCATGCTCCACCCATCTCGGACTTCAGTGCTTCAAGCTGTTGCTTCAGTTGATTCTTGTCACCGAGATTCAGTTGTGCGAACTTGATACGATTGTCTTGGAGGTATCCTCTGGAACTTGTGCCTCGCATACCAGCCCACATCTCAAAGCCTTTCTCCAAACCCTCGCTCACTATGTAACTGCCAATGAAACCACTGGCACCTGT
>JAFYVX010000111.1 GCA_017558255.1 Bacteroidaceae bacterium | reverse complement strand
TATTGATACTCAATGCATCATTTGTAATTGTCAACTTAAATAAGTATGTAAAAACTGATAGTTACGAACTCAATAGAACTCTATGTTTTTAATCAACAGCTATATTTTAACTAATCAGAATTGCGATACTTGCATAAATAATAGTTGATGCTACAGGTTACTATGTAATCTACCACTAAATCTTATGAACAAGATTCATTTCTTTATATCACTCCCCTTGCTGTTCTCTATACTGTCTTGCACAAGCAACGGAGAGAAAGTCCAAGTTTGGTCTTCTTTGAATGACTCCATAATAAAAGGAACAGACTTTGAATCACATTCAAAGACAAAGCTGTTGGCTAATGAAATTGCATCTTCCAACAAAAAAAGTACTAATGAGGAAGAACATGTTATAGGCAACAATGAGTATTGGTGGGAGAGCGATAGCGTTTATGCCACCAAAATGTATGAGTTCAATTATGCCGATAGCATATTCCCATGCCAACCACCATGCATTATCAAGGGCTTGGATACAGATGGAGAAGGTTCCTTCTATATTGCAGGCGGAAATCCCATTCGTCTAAATTGCTACAAGGAAACAGAACTAAAATGGTCCCGTGTTATCAGCACAGACTCATGTTGCACGGAAGGATATCTTCATCTAGTTGGCGACTCTATCTACTTCATCGAAGAGTCAATACACCAAATATTACGCATCCACAAAGATGGAACAGGTGAGATTGATAGATTTTACCTACATGGGTTTCCCACTGACCATAACATTATTTGTGGTAATTATGGTATAATGACTGATGATTTCTATATTGTACAAACATCAGACTTCCCTGTGCGAGCCTATACCTTTCGTTATCCAGCAATATGCGTCGACTCTACTATTTTCAAGAATCAAATCACGTTAGGCATAAGTGCTGATTCATTAGAAGCACTACACCAAAATTTCGAAACACACATACGAATAGAAGACAGAACAGTACATGTATATAGAAAAAAAGGCAAATACGGAGGATGGATAGTTTATACCTCTGCCAGGAAAGATGCTGACGCTTTTATCGATCCAGAATGCGGAGAAGAACCAGGAACAGTAATCACACTATCGGCAGATACAAAGGACATTTGGTGCTTTATCCAGTTGCCCATCGGTGGCCTCCCACCTTGCAACTCTAAAACCGGTGCTGATAGCGCAGGAAATACGACTGGCTTAGTGGATGCCTTCCGCAATGGGAAATTACTTTTCTCTGGATATGACCCGCATTCGCAGAAATTCCAAATACATGAATTCTTCATTGACTCCGTGCTTGAGCATGCCACTCTTCATGCACGTCATATAAGCGGAGCAGGTTGGTGAGCAAAGTCACCCAAATGATACTCGTGCCAAATGGCTATACTGATATAAATGTGCGACAGCCCTTTCACAAGGACACACAAAACAATAAAATCATGCAAACTAAGTGGTGTGTTTACTTCTTGCCGACACCATCCACGCCCATCCCTCGTTGAGCGAGATACTGCTCAGTGCAGCAGAGTGAGATTCGGTGAACGGTGAGCGAAAAAAGGATATATACAACTATAGAAAAAAACACACTGACCAGACGATGGGGCCTATCAGTGTGTTTTGTGTGTTATAATTCTGTTAGGGATTCTGTCGAGGGCCTATCGCTTAATCGCGACGAGGACCGCGTTCACCGCGCTGGCCAGGACCTGCATTCTGGCGCTGGAAGCCATTGTTGTTACCCCACAACTCCAGAACCTGCGCAGCCTGGAAAGGAGTCAGCATCTTGCGGAACTTTGGATAGTACATCTCCTGCAACTCTACGAGAGCCTTCTGGCATGCCATGTGGTTCTTCATGCGGGTGTCCATCTGCTCGTCTGTGGGCTTCTCACCACGCTTGGGCTTCTCACCACGGAACTTGCCATAAACCTCCTTCTTTGCCTCGGCATACTCCTTCTTCAGAGCCTCGAAAGCCTCCTTGTGCTCGGGAGCAACCTCAACTTCCTTCTGCTGACGGCCTTGCATCATACCCTGACGCTCACGCATATGACCACCTCTTTCACCTTCCTGCTGAGCACTTACGCTCAAAGTCATTCCAAGGAACAACATCAAAAACAACTTTTTCATCTTTTCTTTTTTATAAAATTTAATTTTATGTTTTTTTGCGACTCGTTATCCTTATGACCCCTACACCATACGTAAGGTTTAATAAGAAAAGAAAATAATTACAAATGTAATCCCTAACCGCGAAATGAGGTTAGGGATTCTTGTTATCTGTAAAAAGGTGATTACTTACAGCACTTTTTATCACACTTCTGAGCATCCTTGCACTTCCAGGCATTACGGTTCTTGCGGCCCATATGTCCCTTACGCCCCATCTGTCCTTTGCGACCTTTCTGTCCATTGCGGAAGTTGGGAGCCTTCTTACCAGGTGCCTCAACCTTTACTGCCTGAGCTGCCTGCCAGGGAGCGAGGAACTTGCGGAACTTGCCATAGTACTTCTCCTCCAGATCCAGAAGAGCCTTGCGCTTAGCATAACTCTGCTTAATGAAGTTATTCATCTGTTCCTCTGTGGGCTTCTGACCCTTCTCAAGTTTCTGGCCCTTATTCTTCTCCATCACGGCCTTTCTCTCACCATGATACTCCTTCATCAGAGCCTTGAAAGCTTCCTTGTCCTCCTCCTTAACACTCTTCCAAAGGTTTGCCTTAGCATCCTTGTCCTTGCCCATGTGAACCATGCCACGCTTTGCACCTTCACGTTTGGGACCTCTGCCCTGCTGTTCCTGTTGTGCGTTTACATTAAGTGCCAATGCGGCAAACAAAAGAATGAGATACTTCTTCATAATAGTTCTATTTTTTAGGTATTTGTAATATTTGCTTATTCTTTCCTCGTCCAGACATCCTTATGACACCGACCCTCAGTCAGGGTTTAAGGCAAGACGCAAAATTACCAACGTTTTCTGCATATTTAAACTTTATAAACACATTTCCAACACTATATATACATTTTTTTACTACCTTTGTCTGCGTTAAACAAGTAAAACATAAATAAAGACAACTATGCCCAAGATAAAGACCATAGGCATTCTGACCTCCGGAGGCGACTCGCCCGGCATGAATGCAGCAATTCGCGCGGTGACACGTGCCGCCATAGCAAACGACATGAAGGTGATGGCCATATACCGCGGATACGAGGGACTGGTGAACAACGAGATAAAGGAGTTTACCACAGAGAACGTGAGCAACATTATCCAACGTGGCGGAACCATACTGAAGACAGCCCGAAGCAAGGAGTTCCAGACGGCAGAGGGACGACAGAAGGCCTACAACAACATGGTGGCCAACAACATAGACGCACTGGTGGTAATAGGAGGCAACGGCAGTCTTACAGGTGCACGCATCTTTGCCGAGGAGTTTGACGTGCCATGTATTGGTCTGCCCGGAACCATAGACAACGACCTGAACGGTACGGACCTGACCATCGGCTACGACACCACACTGAACACCATCATGGAATGTGTGGACAAGATTCGCGACACGGCAAACAGCCACGAGCGCATCTTCTTCGTGGAGGTGATGGGACGCGATGCCGGTTTCCTGGCACAGAACAGCGCCATAGCAGCAGGTGCCGAGGCAGCCATCATACCGGAGGACAGCACCGGTGCCGACCAATTGGAAATGTTTATAGGTCACGGCATTCGCAAGAGCAAGAAATCGTGCATCGTGCTAGTTAGCGAAAGCCCCAAGTGCGGTGCCATGTACTATGCCGAGCGCGTGAAGAAGGAGTATCCAGAATACGATGTCCGTGTCTCCATCCTTGGTCACCTGCAACGCGGTGGTAGTCCCAGCGCCCAGGACCGCATCCTTGCAAGCCGTCTGGGTGTGGGTGCAATACAGGCATTGACTGAGGGACAGCGCAATGTGATGATTGGAATCAGAAACGATGAGGTTGTCTATGTCCCCTTCACAAATGCAGTAAAGAGCGACAAGCCCCTGAAAAAGGAACTCATCAATGCATTGGCGGTACTTTCCACCTAAGTCGAACACACACAAAACAGATAATGCAACTAATAGACCTGGAAGCCGCTATAGCCAGCAAGGCTCCTAAATTGAGAAAGAAGATACCCACATGGGTGATTCGCATGATGGAACGGCTCATCTGCCAAAAGGAGATGAACAACGCCATCACAACCTTTGGCCACGACAGCGGAGCCGCCTTTGCCAAGGCGTTTTCGGAAGACATGAAGGTGGTCTATACTGTAAAAGGTATGGAAAACCTTGACAAGAAAGGACACTACATGCTCGTGAGCAACCATCCCTTGGGAGGATTTGACGGAATCTCCTACATTGCCGTATTCGGAGGTTTCTTCCCAAAGATAAAGGTGATTGTCAACGACTTGCTCATGTACATCGAACCCCTGCAAAGCGTGTTCCTTCCTGTCAATACCATGGGCAGGCAAAAGCGTTCGGACATGGAGATGCTACAACAGGCCTACAACGACCCGGAAACACAGCTCATCAGTTTTCCTGCTGGTTTCTGCTCACGTTACATCGACGGCAAGATTCAGGACATAGAATGGAAGAAGAGCGTGATAAAGCAATGCGTTGACTCCAAGCGCGACATAGTGCCAATGTACTTTGAAGGTCGCAACTCTTTCTTCTTCTATGCTTTGGAATGGATACGCCGCAAACTGGGCATGAAGTTCAACATAGGCCTCATCCTCCTGCCCCGCCAGATGATGAAGACTGCACGCGGCAAGCACTTCAATATCTACATCGGCAAACCCATCCCCTACCTGCATTTCGACCAGTCAAAGACCGACACACAATGGGCGCAATGGTTGAGAGAGGAGTGCTATAAGTTGAAACCATAGTACATTTTCGAACATAAAAATAGAACGAGGATTACCTTCCGGTAGTTCTCGTTTTTCATATACCATACTGCTGATATAGGCAAAATATGTCATCTAAACCAAGAAATCACCTGAAAAACACTAAAATACCCAGCAAAAAGCATCGGTATCTCAAATAAAAAGCGTACCTTTGCACCGCTTTTCCCTATGGAAAGGCAGGAGAATTATATAAATTTATTGTTTAACTTTTTAATTTTAATGTAAATCTGTATGGCAGATTACAAAAATGTAGCTCCCGTTGAAGGCTTCGATTGGGAAGCATTTGAGAAGGGTAGCAGCACAGAGGTAAGCCTCGAGGCTCAGGAGCAGGCTTACGCTGGCAGCATGAACAAGGTAGGTGACCACGACGTAGTGGATGGCACCGTTATCGCAATGAACAAGCGCGAGGTGGTTGTTAACATCGGTTTCAAGAGCGATGGTATCATCCCCACCAGCGAATTCCGCTACAACCCCGAACTGAAGGTAGGTGACACCGTTGAGGTATACATCGAAAATCAGGAGGACAAGAAGGGTCAGCTCATTCTGTCTCACAAGAAGGCTCGCGCAGCTAAGTCTTGGGACCGTGTGAACGAGGCTCTCAACAACGATGAGATTATCAAGGGTTACGTTAAGTGCCGCACTAAGGGTGGTATGATCGTTGACGTATTCGGCATCGAGGCATTCCTGCCCGGTTCTCAGATTGACGTTAAGCCCATCCGCGACTATGACATCTTCGTTGGCAAGACCATGGAGTTCAAGATCGTGAAGATCAACCAGGAGTTCCGCAATGTTGTTGTTAGCCACAAGGCTCTCATCGAGGCTGAGCTCGAGCAGCAGAAGCAGGAGATCATCGGCAAGCTGGAGAAGGGTCAGGTACTCGAGGGTACCGTTAAGAACATCACTTCTTACGGTGTATTCGTTGACCTCGGCGGTGTTGACGGTCTGATCCACATCACTGACCTGAGCTGGGGTCGCGTAAGCAATCCCCGCGAGGTTGTTGAGCTCGACCAGAAGATCAACGTTGTTATTCTGGACTTCGACAACGAGAAGAAGCGTATCGCTCTCGGCTTGAAGCAGCTGACTCCTCATCCCTGGGATGCTCTGGACAGCGAGCTGAAGGTTGGTGACCGTGTACAGGGTAAGGTTGTTGTTATGGCCGACTACGGTGCATTCGTTGAGATCGCTCCCGGCGTAGAGGGTCTGATCCACGTTAGCGAGATGTCTTGGAGCCAGCACCTGCGCAGCGCTCAGGACTTCATGAAGGTTGGCGACGACGTAGAGGCAGTTATCCTGACTCTCGACCGCGACGAGCGCAAGATGTCTCTGGGTATCAAGCAGCTGAAGGCTGATCCCTGGGAGACCATCGAGGAGAAGTATCCCGTTGGCAGCAAGCACACCGCTAAGGTTCGCAACTTCACCAACTTCGGCGTATTCGTTGAGATCGAGGAAGGTGTTGACGGTCTGATCCACATCAGCGACCTGAGCTGGACCAAGAAGGTTAAGCACCCCAACGAGTTCACCAAGGTAGGTGAGATCATCGACGTTTGCGTACTGGAGATCGACAAGGTTAACCGTCGTCTTTCTCTCGGTCACAAGCAGTTGGAGGAGAACCCCTGGGACGTATTCGAGACAGTATTCACTCAGGATTCTATCCACGAGGGTACCATCATCGAGCTCCTGGACAAGGGCGCAGTAATCCAGTTGGAGTATGGCGTAGAGGGCTTTGCTACTCCCAAGCACCTCGTTAAGGAGGATGGCAGCCAGGCTAAGCTGAACGAGAAGCTCCAGTTCAAGGTAATCGAGTTCAACAAGGACAGCAAGCGCATCATCCTGAGCCACAGCCGCATCTTCGAAGATGTTCAGCGTGCAGAGGCTCGTGCCGAGAAGAAGGCAGCAACAGCTGCTCGCAAGGCATCCAACGCTACTCGCAAGGAGGAGGCTCCCGCAATTCAGAACCAGGCAGCAAGCACCACTCTCGGTGACCTCGACGCACTGGCTGAGTTGAAGGCTAAGATGCAGAAGGGCGAATAATCATAGACGCCTTTTCTATAAACCAACAGGAGGGACAGCACACATCAGTTGAGGCTGTCCCTCTGTTTTGCAACAAACTCAGCAAGTCAGTTTTCCATTCGTACTCATCCCCTATTTGTAACTACTCCCTCCCCTTGTGGGAGGGATGGGGAGGGGTCCTCTCCTTTCACATTTCCCCATGGAACCCATTTCCCTTCACATCTTAGGTTGCGGCTCAGCAAAGCCCACCCTGCGCCACCTGCCCTCCGCACAGATACTGGAATTGCGGGGCAAGTACTATATGATAGATTGCGGAGAAGGCGTGCAGACCACCATGCAGAAATCAGGTCTGAGCATGCTGAAGGTTGGCCACATCTTCATCAGCCACAACCACGGAGACCATGTGTTCGGACTCCCCGGTCTGATAAGTACCATGGCACTGCTCGGCAGAACGGCACAACTGCACATACATGGACCTCAGGAAATGGAAGAGTTCCTTGACATGGTGCTGAAAGTGTATTGCGAAGGCATAGACTACGAGGTAATATTCCATCCCGTACGTACGCGCGAACATTATCTTATATATGAGGACCGCAGCACAGAGGTATGGTCTCTGCCCCTGGAGCACCGCGTGCCATGCGCCGGTTTTCTTTTCCGCGAGAAGCAACCACTACCCCACATAAGGCGCGAGATGATAGAGGCATTCAACATTCCAGTAAGCCAGATAAACAACATCAAGGCTGGTGCATCGTGGACAACAGAGGACGGCACATTCATACCACACGAACGACTGACCACACCTGCCGACCCGGCACGCTCCTACGCCTATTGCTCCGACACAAGGTACACACCGAAGATTGCCGAAATGATACAGGGAGTGAACCTTCTCTACCATGAAGCCACTTTCCCACACGAGATGCTTATGCAGGCACGCAAGACCATGCACACCACGGCCCACGAAGCTGCCTTGGTGGCAAAGGAGGCAAGGGCAGGCAAACTGGTCATCGGACACTACTCGGCACGCATCAAAGACGAAGAAAGTATGCTAAAAGAAGCAAAAAACGTGTTTACAAACGTTATTTTAGCCCAAGAAGGACTAAAAATTGACATTATTTGAGAAAAAAACTTGCTGATATAAAATAAAAACTCTACTTTTGCGTTGGTGAATTCATAAAAAGTAGAATGAAAAGAATCTGGATTATAGCACTCTCCATGCTTCTCCTCGGAGCGGTTCCCTCCATTGCACACATGCAGATGGACGAACCCATTGAGGCGGAAATGGAGGCCGTAACCCTTACCATCCAGGACAACAAGGCACACATCACCAATGCCGACGGCAAGACCTTGGAGATATACAACCTCACCGGAGTACGCGTGGCACGCATACGAATAGAAGGAAACGACAAGCAGATTGCACTGAACCTGACACGCGGTTGCTACATCATGAAGGTGGGCAAGGTTGTACGTAAGGTTACAATACTCTAAGCACAAAGGCACAACCATAAAAGCCGCTCCCATCCACATGGGTAGCGGTTTCTTGTTTTTTTATTGCAATGGAGCAACTTTTCCACAACACCAATTAAACCCTACCATCCAACTGGTGTCCTACAAATGAGATGCACAACGAACAGCAACTGATCCAAAGACTACAGAACCCCGCCACACGCGAGCAGGCATTTGAAACTCTGGTAAGGGAGTTTCAGGAGCAGTTGTATTGGCAGATACGCAGGATGGTACTGGACCACGACGACACGGACGACATCCTGCAGAACGTGTTCCTCAAGGCATGGCAGGGACTGGGACATTTCCGCGGAGATGCACGCCTTTCCACATGGCTCTATCGCATAGCAAGCAATGAAACCATCAACTTCCTGCAAAGGCAGAAACGAACAATGGTGAGCCTATCGGAAGATACAGAGTCCGAACGCATCGGGCACCAGTTGGAGAGCGACCCCTACTTCGATGGAGACGAGACAGAGATACAACTACAACAGGCAGTGCAAAGCCTGCCACCCAAGCAGCGACAGGTCTTCAATATGAAGTACTTTCAGGAAATGAAATACGAGGACATAAGCGAAGTCATGGGCACAAGCATCGGGGCACTGAAAGCCTCCTACCACCATGCCGTACAGAAGATAACTTCCTTCTTCGAGAATTTAGAGTAACCACAAACCATCACACGCAATATGAACATACACGATAACGAAACCAAGAACACCATACGAGAGCTGATGGCACACACATCCTCCAATGGACACAACCCTTTCAAAGTTCCCAACGGATACTTTGACACACTGCCCAACCGCGTGATGCAACGCATAAATGCAGAAGGAGCACATACTGCACAAAAGAGCAATACCAGGCTCTTCTTCCGCCTGGCAGCTGCTGCCATGCTTGCCGGAGCCTTCTTCATGGCCGGATTGGCAATATACGAGAGGTCCACTCCCCTAACCTCCAATGCCGATGATATTATATTTGCGCAGGAATTAGAATACACCGACGAACTTCTGGACTATGCTATGCTGGACAACAGCGACATAGAATACTACCTCACCGCGGCAGAATAATATACTAAAAACAGAAACAAACACACTAACAACAATACACACCCTTATGAAAAGAATATCTATACTGCTCGTGTTTGCTCTTGCATCAGCATTGACATTTGCACAGAACAACGGAGATATCACCATGTCGGGCGGAGCTCACGGTTTCAACAAGCAGGAATTCCGTCAGCGCATGCAGGGATTCGTCACCAAGGAGGCTAACCTTACAGAGGAAGAGGCAAAGGCATTCTTCCCCATCTACAACGAGTACAAGGACAAGCAGCGTCAGATACACATGAGCATCGGCAAAC
>JAFYVX010000110.1 GCA_017558255.1 Bacteroidaceae bacterium | reverse complement strand
GACATTGCTCAGTGTGGACTTGCCTGCACCGTTGGTACCCATTACGGCATGAATCTCGCCATCGTTGATAGTGAGGTTTATGCCCTTCAATATTTCTTTGCCATTGATACTGGCATGTAAGTTGCGTATTTCTAACATAGTTGTTTATTTTATCCCACCGAGCCTTCAAGGCTTACGCCAAGGAGTTTCTGTGCCTCTACGGCAAACTCCATAGGGAGCTTGTTGATGACGTCCTTGGCATAGCCGTTGACGATGAGGCTTACGGCATCTTCCGAAGATATGCCTCTCTGCTGGCAATAGAACAATTGTTCCTCGGAAATCTTGCTCGTTGTGGCTTCGTGCTCCACTATGGCGGTGTCGTTGTGTATGTCCATATAGGGGAACGTATGCGCACCGCAATTGCTGCCCAAAAGCAGGGAGTCGCAGGAGGAGTAGTTTCTGGCACCCTCGGCATTGGCACCCACCTTGACCAGGCCACGGTAGGAGTTCTGGCTCTTGCCGGCGCTGATACCCTTACTGATGATGGTGCTCTTGGTGTTCTTGCCGATGTGTATCATCTTGGTGCCGGTATCCGCCTGCTGGTAGTTGTTGGTAACGGCTACGGAGTAGAACTCGGCTTGCGAACCGTCGCCGGAGAGGATGCAGGAGGGGTATTTCCATGTGATGGCACTGCCCGTCTCCACCTGTGTCCAGGACAAACGGCTGTCCACACCACGCAGGTGTCCGCGCTTGGTAACAAGGTTCAGCACACCACCCTTACCGTCCTTGTCGCCGGGATACCAGTTCTGCACGGTTGAGTACTTTACCTCTGCCCTGTCCTTTACCACTATCTCCACGATGGCGGCATGCAGCTGGTTCTCGTCGCGCATGGGGGCGGTACAGCCCTCCAGATAGGATACGTAGGCATCATCGTCGCACACTATCAGAGTGCGCTCGAACTGGCCCGTGCCCATGGCATTGATGCGGAAGTAGGTGCTCAGTTCCATGGGGCATCTGACACCCTTGGGGATGTAGACAAAACTTCCGTCGGAGAATACGGCCGAGTTCAGTGCGGCGAAATAGTTGTCGCGGTATGGCACCACAGAGCCAAGATATTCGCGCACCAGGTCGGGATGGTTCTTCACCGCCTCGGAGATGCTGCAGAAGATAATGCCCTTCTCCTTCAGTTTCTCCTGGAAGGTGGTCTTGACCGACACGCTGTCCATGACGGCATCCACCGCCACACCAGCCAGTGCCATGCGCTCTTCCAGAGGTATGCCCAGCTTGTCGAAGGTCTTCATCAGTTCAGGGTCTATCTCCTTGGGACCGTCCTTCTTGCTGCTTGCCGTGGGGTCGGCATAGTATGATATGTCCTGATAGTCTATCTGTGGCATATCCAGGTGGGCCCACGAGGGCTGTTCCTGTGTCTGCCAGTATCGGAAGGCTTGCAACCTGAATTCCAGCAACCAATCCGGTTCGCCCTTCTTAGCCGAGATAAGGCGGACAACGTCCTCGTTGAGTCCCTTTTCTATTATCTCGGTGTGGACGTCAGTGTGGAAGCCATATTCGTAATCCTTGTTTACAAACTCTCTCGTAATGTCTTCCATTTCTCTTCAATATAATTTACACCCGGCACGGATTCCCTGTCCACGTACTTGTCCAGGTATTCCACCTGCCCCGTCATCACCGCCACGCAGACGATAAGCACCGCCCATTTGGTGACTCCGAGGATGCATCCCAGCAGACGGTTCATCAGCCCGCCCACCAGAGTCCAGTCCAGTAGTTTGGTGGCCAGAGAAGCCAGTATGCCCAATGCAATAGGGGTGACCACCCATATGCCTATGAAGGCTATGGCGCCACCCCCTATCTGCTCGTAATACTTCCATGCCAGATACAGACCTATGAAGAAACCGGTCATGCTGGCCAGTTCCTTCAAGAATCCGTTCTTAAGCCCCATGACTGCTCCGTAGAGCAGTATTGCCAGGGCCACTATTTCTGTTGTATTCAGAGGTATCATCTCGACGTATTTGCCGAGCTGCTGAATAAGTTCCATCTCTATGTTGTGTTACAGCTTTGCCTTGATCTCGATCTCGGCAAATGTCTCCAGGATATCGCCCTCGCGCAGGTCGTTGTAGTTGACCAGAGAAATACCGCACTCGAAGTTGGTGGTAACCTCCTTGACATCGTCCTTGAAGCGCTTCAGGGCGTTGATCTCGCCTGTGTAGACAACGATACCGTCGCGGATGACGCGGGCCTTGTTGGTACGGCTAACCTTACCGTCAATAACGTAGGCACCTGCCACGGTACCAACCTTGGAGATGTGGTAAACCTGACGAACCTCCACCTGGGCGGTGATCTCTTCCTTGATTTCGGGAGAGAGCATACCCTCCATGGCGTCCTTGACCTCCTCAATGGCATCGTAGATGACGCTGTACTGACGGATGTCCACACCCTCCTGCTCTGCCAAACGGCGGGCCTGGGCACTGGGACGTACCTGGAAGGCAATGATGATGGCATCCGATGCGGCAGCCAGGGTAACATCGCTCTCGCTGATCTGACCCACGGCCTTGTAGATGACGTTGACCTTGATCTTCTCGGTAGAGAGGCGCTCGAAAGAGTCCTTCAATGCCTCGATAGAACCGTCCACGTCGCCCTTTACAAGCAGGTTCAGTTCCTGGAAGTCGCCCAAAGCGATACGACGGCCGATTTCGGTCAAGTCCACACGCTTCATTGTGCGCAGACCCTGCTCGCGTGCCAGCTGCTCGCGCTTGTTGGCAATCTCGCGTGCCTCCTGGTCGTTCTCCATGATGTGGAAGGTGTCACCAGCGGTGGGAGCACCGTTCAAGCCCAGGATGGTTGCTGCCTGAGAGGGACCAATCTCGTTGATACGGCGGCCGCGCTCGTCGAACATGGCCTTCACACGACCATAGTTGGTACCAGCCAGCATCACGTCGCCTACACGCAGGGTACCGTTGCTTACCAATACGGTGGCAACATAACCGCGACCCTTGTCCAGAGAAGACTCGATGATGGAACCTGTAGCCTTGCGGTTGGGGTTTGCCTTCAGGTCCAGCATCTCTGCCTCGAGAAGCACCTTCTCCAGCAGTTCCTCCACACCGATGCCAGCCTTGGCACTGATGTCCTGGCTCTGGTACTTGCCGCCCCAGTCCTCAACGAGGAAGTTCATGGCAGCCAGGCCTTCCTTAATCTTCTCGGGATTAGCGGTGGGCTTGTCTATCTTGTTGATTGCAAATACTATGGGCACATTGGCTGCCGTGGCATGAGCAATGGCCTCCTTGGTCTGAGGCATGATGCTGTCGTCGGCGGCAATGATGATGATGGCGATGTCGGTAACCTGAGCACCACGGGCACGCATGGCGGTGAACGCCTCGTGACCAGGAGTGTCGAGGAAGGTGACATGGCGTCCGTCCTTCAGTGTCACGTTGTATGCACCGATGTGCTGGGTAATACCACCAGCCTCACCGGCAATAACGTTGGCCTGACGGATGTAGTCGAGCAGAGAGGTCTTACCATGGTCTACATGGCCCATCACAGTTACGATGGGAGCGCGGGGAACGAGATCTGACTCGTCGTCCTCCTCCTCAATTACTGCCTCGCTAACCTCGGCACTGACGTATTCTGTCTTGAAGCCGTATTCCTCGGCAACGATGTTGATAGTCTCGGCATCCAGACGCTGGTTGATGCTGACCATAATACCGATGCTCATGCAGGTACCGATAATGCTGGTAACGGGCACGTTCATCATGGTGGCCAACTCGTTGGCAGTTACGAACTCGGTCAATTTCAGTACCTTGTTCTCTGCCATCTCGTTCATCATCTCCTCTTCCATCTGCTCGCGGAAAGCCTCGCGCTTCTCACGGCGATACTTGGCACCCTTGCCCATCTTGCTGCCCTTGGCGGTAAGGCGTGCCAGAGTTTCGCGAACCTGCTTTGCAACCTCCTCTTCGCTAACCTCCACGGGTTGTGGCTGCTGCTTTGGCTGGTTCTTCTGCTTGTTCTTGGCCTTCTTGCCCTGACCCTGCTGCTGGTTGGCGGCGTTGTTGTTCTTATTGCCCTGACCCTGCTGGTTCTTGCCCTGGCCCTGCTGCTTCTGCTGGGAAACCACGGCATTTACGTCCACCTTCTCCTTGCCGCCGCGCATGCGCTGCTTCTTGCGGTCGGCCTGGGCCTGCTGCTGCTTTTCCTCGCGCTCGCGCTTGCGCTCGTCCTTAGATTTCTTCTTTGGACGTGTGCTCTGGTTCAAGGCAGACAGGTCTATGTGGCCCTGTACCTTCAAGCCGCTGCTGGGCTGCTGGGGAGCGTTCAGGCGGAAGACACCGTTCTCCAGGGTGCCGGTTACCTTGCCATCGGTAATGATCTGGGGTTCGTTGGCTGCGGGCTTTGCCTCTTCTGCGGGTTTTGCCACAGGTGCTTCGGCGGGCTTTTCTGCCTGCTTCTTCTCCTCGGAGGCTGGTTCTGCCTTCTTCTTGGGAGCATCCAGGTCGATATGGCCAACTACCTTCAGCGCCTGCTTCTTTGCCTTGGCCTCTTTTTCAGCCTTTGCCTTGGCCTCTTCTTCAGCCTTAGCCTTGGCTTCCGCTTCTGCCTTAGCCTTTGCTTTTGCCTCGGCCTTTTCCTTTTCCTTGCGCTCCTTCTCCTCCTTCTGCTGCTGGAGCATGTGGTTGGCAGCGTCCTTCAGTACACTGTCAGGTTTGAACTCCTTAAGGAGCAGGTCGTACTGCTCGTCTGAAATCTTGGCGTTGAGGTTTGCCTCCACCTCGCCGATTCCCTTCTTGTTCAGGAAGTCAACGGCGGTCTGCAAACCTACGTTGCACTCCTTTATGGCTTTGCTTAATCTTATACTCATTATGTGTATCCCTCCCGGGGTATTATCCTGTTAGTGTATGTGTGTTGTTATTACTTCTCGAATTCTGCGCTCAGTACGCGGATAATCTCGTCGACGGTCTCCTCCTCAAGGTCGGCCTTCTGTGCCAGCTCCTCGCGGTTGGTACCAAGAACCTGACGTGCAGTGGTGTATCCCTGCTTCTTCAGGATGTCGATGATCCAGTCCTCGATGTCGTCGCTGAACTGATCCAGGCTGATATCGTCCTCGTCTATCTCCTCGTCAATCTCGCGGTATACGTCGATGGTGTAGCCTGTGAGCATGCTGGCAAGCTTGATGTTGGCACCGCCCTTACCGATGGCCAGAGAGATCTGGTCGCTGTCCAGGAGCACCTCGGCTCTCTTCTCCTCTTCGTTCATGTTCACGCTGTTCACTGTGGCAGGGCTGAGTGCACGGGTAATCATGAGCTGTGCGTTTGAGGTCCAGGGCAGAACGTCGATGTTCTCGCCATGCAGTTCGCGTACGATACCATGAACGCGGTTACCCTTCACACCCACACAAGCACCTACGGGATCGATGCGCTCGTCAAAGCTTTCTACGGCAACCTTGGCACGCTCGCCGGGGATGCGTGCCACCTTGCGGATGGCAATCAGACCGTCGTGAATCTCGGGTACCTCGGTCTCCATCATGCGCTGGAGGAACATGGGGTCGGTACGTGAGATGATGATCTTGGGGTTACCATTGGCATTGTCCACCTTGCTGATCACGGCACGCAGTGTCTCACCCTTGCGGAAGAAGTCGCCTGGCACCTGCTCTGTCTTGGGCAGAATCATTTCGTTGCCCTCGTCGTCGGTAACCAGTGTCTCGCGCTTCCAACTCTGGTAAACCTCGCCATTTACCACTTCGCCCACACGGTCCTTGAACTTGTTGTACAGGGTGTCGTGCTCCAGTTCCAGGATGCGGCTTGCCAGGGTCTGGCGCAGAGTCAGGATGGCACGGCGTCCAAAGTCGGCGAACTCCACGCGCTGGCTCACTTCTTCGCCCTCCTCGTAGTCGTCGTCGATCTTACGAGCCTCGCTCAGGCTGATTTCCATGTTGGGGTTCTCCACCTCACCATCTGCCACTACCACACGGGTATGGTAAATCTCCAGGTCGCCCTTGTCGGGGTTCACGATTACGTCGTAGTTCTCGTCGGTACCGTGAATCTTTGCGATGACGCTGCGGAAGCACTCTTCCAGCACACCCACCAGTGTGGCACGGTCAATGTTCTTTGTTTCCTTGAACTCCGAGAATGACTCAATCAAGTCCATGGAATTCAGTGTGTTGTTTTTCTTTGTTGTTGCCATTTATGTTGTTGTTTATTTCATCCAGTATTTAGTGTATGCTGCCTCTTCGTAGGTGAAGGTGTGTGGCACCTGTTCCATCTTGGGGCGCTTCTCTCCCTCGCGCTTTACCTTCTCCTCGCAGGTGATGGTAAAGGTCTCCTCCTCCACGGCGGTCAGTATGCCGCGGTATTTGTGTCCGTCCTTCAGTTGTGTCTCTACGGGTTTCTCCAGATGTATCTCCCACTGGCGGCGCACCTTGAAGGGGTAGCCAAGTCCGGCACTGCCCACTTCCAGTTCGTAGTCCTCGTCCTCGCGGTTGATTCTTGACTCGATGTGACGGCTCAGGTCGGCACAATCTTCAATCCACACGCCTTCGGCATGGTCAATCAGAACCTCGATGCGGTCGTCTGCACTGATGTTTACTTCTACCAGGAAATACTCCTTTCCTTCCAGCCATTCGTTCACGGCTTGTTCTACGGCACTCTTACTGATCATCTTCTGAATAATACTTAATGCAAGATTATTACTGCTTCTTTTAACGAAAAGTGAGGAACCTGTCTGGCTCCTCACTCTCTCGTGGTGTATTCTGCGTGCAAAGATAAGTTTTTTCTTTTATATATGCGCGCGACAATGCTCTTTTGCTTCAATACAGAAGGAATTTTTAACAAACTTTTACATTTATCCGGGCTCTTTCATGCCTTTTATGCCAACCTCAGGCAAAGAAGGCACTACCCTTCAGTGTATCAGGTGCCACAAGGATAGAAGGGACTTGTGTATGAACCTTTTTCCTTCTTTGGGCAGCACTCTATGTCGATGTCCTTCTTCCAAAGGCCGTGCAGGTTGCAGTATTCGTACACGGCTATGGGTCTTGCCCCACAGGTGCAAACTTCTGCCACAGGTTGGTCTTTCAGGTTGACGAGAATACCTCCGTTCTCTGTCTCTATGTATATGAAGGATATGTGGTGCTCTGGCGACATGGGATGCAGCACGCTGCCCACCTCAATGCGGAGTTTGCCTCCTTCTGTATCAGTTACTACGGGTATGTGCTTTTCCTGACTGGCGTCAACTGTGTTTGGCACCAGCTCTTCCATCTTCTGGCCACAGCATACCACGGGCATGCCGCTATCAACGGTCTTTACTATCACATTGCCACATTGTGCACACTTGTAAAACTTGGTTGCCATAATACATTTTCTTTTTTTGTTCTTGGTACATTTGTTATGGACTCCTCATTGAATCCGATGCAAAATTACACCGATTCCTGCATATTACGAATGTTTCAAGAGATGATAATTCTGTTTCTTCACATTATTTAAACTCCTATCACATTCGTTTATCAAAAAGGTGCCAGTTTTAGCATTTGTTTAACAACTGATTCATTGCATTATTGCCATTCTCGTCGTCTTTTCTGAATGTTTCTCTTGGTAGTTTGGTTGCATAGTAGTAATTTTGCGGAAAAGATCAGACTGATATGAAAAGCAACAACATTAGACATGGTGCAACAGCCTATATAATATTAGTTTCAGTATTAGCATTCTGCCTTATGGCAGATTATGTGCCTTACCTTCACTTCCTCTCTGCCTGGGTCACCCCGCCTGTGGTATTGTTCCTGGGTTTGGCTTTTGCCATGTTTTTTGGACAGCCTTTCCCTGCTTTCAATAAGAAGGCATCCAAGAAACTGCTTCAATATTCCGTTGTAGGTCTTGGGTTTGGCATGAATCTCCATGCCTCGCTGGCTTCTGGAAGTCAGGGTATGGCGTTTACCATTGTATCTGTTGTAGGCACAATGCTTGTTGGCATGCTCATAGGTGTGTTGTTGCTCAGAATTCCCTCAACGGCCTCATATCTTATCAGTTCGGGTACAGCCATCTGCGGAGGCAGTGCCATAGCCGCCGTAGGTCCTGTTGTAAAGGCAAAAGAATCAGAGATGTCCGTTGCCCTTGCCACCGTCTTCATACTCAATGCTCTTGGTCTTTTCCTATTCCCCTTGTTAGGTCGTTGGCTTGGTCTTGATCAGCAACAGTTTGGCACATGGGCAGCAATAGCCATTCACGATACCAGTTCCGTTGTTGGAGCAGGTGCGGCTTATGGAGAAGAAGCATTACAGGTGGCCACCACAATCAAGTTGACGCGAGCCTTGTGGATAATTCCCCTGGCATTGGTCACCTCCTTCATCTTCAAGACCCGAGGCAAGGGTATTGCCATACCATGGTTCATCCTATGGTTCATTGTTGCCATAGTGCTGAATACTTATGTGCTTGATGCTATGCCTGCCGTGGGTAATGCTATCTCATCCCTTGCTCGCAAGTGCCTTACTCTCACCATGTTCTTTATCGGTGCCTCGCTTTCCGCATCCACTCTTAAGGCTGTTGGTTTTCGTCCCTTGCTTATGGGCATACTTCTGTGGATAATTGTCAGTGTTGCCTCTCTGGCATACATATTGTTTAGGTAGGTTCTATAAATTAGCTTTGAGTTGTTTGATATCTATTACGCAGTAGATTTTAAATTTGAGCGAACCTTTTCGTTAAGCCATAAGAGCTGACTCAACCGACGCAGGAGTGAGCGCAGAATCAAGTTTACTTGAATTAGGCCGAGCGACAAGGAGGAAAACTACAGTTAAACTCGTTTGAAGTTAGCCTTGGCGAGAAAAGGTCGAATATAATTCAACATAG
>JAFYVX010000001.1 GCA_017558255.1 Bacteroidaceae bacterium | reverse complement strand
GTGGAACTGGCAAGCGACACACTGACACTTGTTGAGGTTGGTACCTTCAAGGTTAAGGAACCCGGTTATGTCAAGGTAGACATCCGTGGCAAGAAGATTAACGCAGGCGACAGTTTCGGCAATGTTGAGTCTCTCGTAGTGAAGGGCAATGTAGGTCCCGTGGTTTGTGTAAACGGCGACTTCAGCACCCACTTCGGCCGTCGCGGTCCCTCCACACACATGAGCTACACCCTGCCCGAGGGAGATGTGGAATGGTTCTACAACGAGGTTGTGGTACCCGAGGAGGGCGACATCCCCAGCAGCTATTACATGGCTTGCGGTTTTGGCGAGGGATACTTCGGCATGCAGAACAACACTCCCTACCCCAGAAGAGTTCTCTTCTCCGTGTGGAGTCCCTTCGTAACTGACAATCCTGCTGAGATTCCCGATTCAATGCGCGTGCAGCTCGTGAGAAAGGGCGCCCAGACAACAATCAACGACTTTGGCAATGAGGGTTCTGGCGGCCAGAGCTACATGCACTACGACTGGAAGCCAGGCGAGCGTTGCCGCTTCCTGATGGGTGTGCGCCCCGACAAGAACAATACTACCGTCTACACCGCCTACTTCTACGACAACCACCAGAACAAGTGGTCGCTCGTGGCATCATGGCGTCGTCCTCTGATAACCACATGGTACACCCATGCATACTCTTTCCTGGAGAACTTCAACCCCGTTATGGGCCATATCACCAGAAAGGCTTACTACTGTAACCAGTGGGCACGTACTGCTGATGGCAAGTGGGTACCTGTAACACAGGGCCGTTTCACTTGCGATGCAACCGGCAACCAGAAGCACCGCCTCGACTACAAGGGCGGCGTTGAGGAGAAGGGCTTCTTCCTCACCATGGGCGGTTTCTTCAACGACTTCCTGGAGTCTGGCACACCGTTTACACGCGAGGGCAATGTAACAGAGGCTCCCGATGTGGACTTCTCTACACTGGAATAATTCCCTGTTGTCCTAAGTGATAGCATAATAGGAATATTTTATTTGCAAGACTTCTTTGCTACATAATGAAAAAACGTTTTTCAATATTCTCTACTATCCAGAACCAGGTCCAGCATCTGGTTCTGGTTCTTCTTTTTGTGACTCTTCTGTGCGGATGCAATGCCGGCAAGAAGCAAAGCATAGTAATCCTATACGAGAACGACGCACATTGTGTCCTGGACGGATATGCACGTCTGCGAGGCTTGGCGGATGCCGTTTCGGACACCGCGTGGGTGGGACTCACCAGCAGCGGCGACTTCCTGCACGGAGGTACCGCTGGAGCCATGTCGGGGGGTAAGTTCGTGGTGGACATAATGAAGGAAATGGGTTACGATGCCGTGGGCTTGGGCAATCATGAGTTCGATTTCGGCACACCGCACCTCACCCAACTCGTTGCAGAAAGCCAACTGCCCGTTGTGAACATGAACCTCCGCTCCCTGCACCAGGACTCCCTCTTCTTTACTCCTTATATTATAAAGGACTTTGGAGAAACGAAGATAGCCTTCGTGGGTGTTGTCACTCCCGAAACGCTGATAAGCGAGGCATACTCCTTCTTCGACAAGCAAGGCACACAGATGCTGGGCCTTTGCGAGGACAATCTGGTGGAAGAGGTTCAGAAAACCGTGGACGATGCCCGCAAGGAAGGTGCCCGTTATGTCATCCTACTGGCTCATCTGGGCGAGGCCTCGGCAAAGAACTTCCTCACCAGCCATCGCCTTGTGAGCAGTACACGTGGCATAGACGTGGTGCTGGACGGACACACGCATAGCACTATCGCCTGCGATACCGTTTTCAATGCCGAAGGCGAACCTGTGCTACTTACACAGACAGGTTCCAGATTCAAGAACGTGGGCAAACTCGTCATCCGTCCCGACGGACGCATGCACACGGAACTCATCCGCATGGACTCACTGAAGCAGGAAAATGCCCACATCCGCCAGGTGACGGATAGCATAAAGGCTATGATGGAGAAGGTGACCACAAAGAAGATATGCCATAGCAACTACAGGATGGACATCTTCGACGAGAACGGCTACCAGATGGTGAGAGCACGCGAAACGGCCATCGGCAACCTCGTAACGGATGCCTTCCGTGCCGTTACAGGAGCACAACTCGCCGTAAACAATGGTGGTGGCATTCGTGCACCGCTCTCTGCAGGCGACTGGACATATGGCAATATCGTGGATGCATTGCCATATAACAACTATCTTACTGTAGTGAAGATAAAGGGTTCCAAACTCTTCGAACTCCTTGTTGCCACAACTTCCAACTCGCCAATGGAGGATGGTCAGTTCCCCCAGCTTTCAGGTTTCCGCTTCAAACTGGACACCAAGGCCGTAGGCAAGGACCGCATCTCCAAGGTGGAGGTGCTGGACGAAAGGACAGGGCGTTACTCTCCATTGAAGATGAATGCCGAATACACCCTTTGCACCACCGACTATTGCGTTACAGGTGGTGGCATGTACAATGTGCTTCGCGATGCCCACATACTTCAGGAGAATATAATGCTCTACAACCAGGCGTTCATCAATTATGTATCCGAGCACCTGAATGGCGAAATTCCCGCACGATATGCCTCCCCCGAGGGCAGGATACAGATGAAATGAGATTATCCCAAATCGGTCATTAGCGTTATGATGATAATAGCCTTATTTTTGCACAGATGTTTTGCTGCTTTGAGGGCGCAATGGGGTTCCATTGTAACCGAGAAGTAACGAAACAGAAATATAGGACTTGACCAAATAAATTTGCGACTTTTTTCTGTTATTTAGTTAAAAATGAAGTCAGGTTTCCTTACGAAGGGAGTTTGACGCTTGATAACGGCAAACATT
>JAFYVX010000109.1 GCA_017558255.1 Bacteroidaceae bacterium | reverse complement strand
GGCTTGTCGGTAATCATGAGCATGGCACCGCTCACACAAGAAATACCGGGAGAGCACTTAATAATCTGCAGGGCGGGACGCAGGGTGTCGCCTGTAGTGCTCAGGGCGCCTGAGATCTGGCCGTCGGCATCGCCGCTCTTGATGATAAGGCAACCGAAATAGAGGGGGTCCAGTACCAGCTGGCGTGCTTTCTCTATGGTCATGCCCTTCTTCTGGCGCAGTTCAAACAAGAGCTGTGCGTATTCCTCGGTCTTCTCGCTGGTGGCAGGGTCAATAATGATGGCCTTGTCCAGGTTCTTCAGTCCGAGTTTCTCGCCCAGGGCGAAGATCTCGTCGGGATTGCCGATAAGGATAATTTCTGCCAGACCGTCGCGCAGAGACATGTCGGCAGCAGTAAGTGTACGCTCTTCCAGGCTCTCGGGCAGCACGATGCGCTGCTTGTTCTGCTGGGCACGAGCAATGATTTGTTGCATTAACTGTGACATAATCGTATATTGTTTAATGTTTAATGTTTAGTGTTTAGAGTTTAGTGTTTAGAGCGTTTTCTATTGTGTTATGTTGGCATTGCGGATTTCAACCACTCCACTCTGGGGGCTTTCTCCCACTTGTAGGGACGCTAGCGTCCGCCAGCATACTCTGACGAGGTGGTTCTCGGGCGCCTTGTTATCGTTCTCGGACGCTGCGCAGCGTCCCTACCATGCTTCTGCTCTCGCAGTTTTCCGTTTTCACCTTTCCGTTTTCCGTTTCTCTCAGAACCTTCCCTTCATGAGCACACGTTCCAGGCGCTCGGCATCCATGTGGGGCAGATATTCGTTGTTGTACGAGGCGGTGATGCCGCCCGTCTCCTCGCTCACCACGATGGCCAGGGCGTCCGTCTCCTTGCTTATTCCTCTGGCAGCGCGGTGTCTGAGGCCGAACTCCTTGGGTATATCCAGGTCGTGACTGATGGGCAGGATGCAGGATGCCGCCGTTATCTGTCCGCCGGAAATTATCATGGCACCGTCGTGCAGAGGGGAGTTCTTGAAGAAGATATTCTCTATAAGGCGCTGGGAAATCTTTGCCTCTATACGTTCGCCGGTGCGGATGAAGTCGCCCAAAGGCAGGTCATTCTGCAGCACTATGAGCGCACCGGTCTTCTGCTTGCTCATATTCAGGCAAGCCATCAGTATGGGCATTATGGTATCGCGGTCGTAGCGGCAATCCTCGGAGAAAGCGTTTGTGTTCTTGGGCTTGAAGAACTGAAGCAAGCGGCTTACCCTCTCGTGCGTACCTATGCTAAAGAACAGATGTCTGATTTCCTCCTGGAAAAGAATAATGATGGCAATGGCACCCACACTGACCAGCTGGTTCAGTATGCTGCCCAGCAACTTCATCTCCAAGACCTTGCTGACCAGAATCCAGATACTGATGAAGACGAGCACACCATAGAAGATATTCACAGAGCGCGACTTCTTCATCAACTTGTAGCCGAAGAACAGCACTATGGCTACAAGGAAAATATCAATAAGATCCTTTATTCCGAAATCAAACATTGCCGGTATATTTTAACTGCCTCTACTGCCTCTTTCACATCGTGTACACGCAGTATGGAGGCACCGTTCATGAGGGCGATAGTATTCAGCACGGTGGTTCCGTTGAGGGATTCCTCGGGGGTACTGTCCAGCAGGCGGTACACCATACTCTTGCGGCTTACTCCCGCCAGAATGGGGCAATCCAGCAGGCGGAACTCGCCCAGACGTGCCATCATCTCGTAGTTCTGCTCCATGGTCTTGCCAAACCCGAAACCGGGGTCCAGTATCACGTCGGCCACGCCCATCTCGTGCAGCAGTTCCACACGCTCGCCCAGGGAGCGGAACACCTCGCACATGAGGTTGTCGTAGTGCGGTGCCTTCTGCATGTCCCGTGGCGTGCCCTGCATGTGCATCAGTATGTAGGGCACATGCATGTCCGCCACCGCCGAGAACATCTCGGGGTCCATCTCGCCACCGGAAATGTCGTTGATGATATCTGCGCCTGCTTCCACAGCACGGCGTGCCACCTCGGCACGGAACGTGTCCACGCTGATGATGGCCTCGGGCCACTCCTCGCGCACTATATCTATGGCAGGCAAGAGGCGGCGCAGTTCCTCGCCTTGGGCAACATCCTCGGCACCTGGACGGCTGCTGTACGCACCTATGTCCACCATTGTGGCACCTTCCTGACGGATCTGGCACACACGCTGACGGATCTCCTCCTCGCTACGGCAACGGCTCGTGGCAAAGAAGGAGTCGGGAGTAACATTCAGTATGCCCATGACCTGAGGGGCGTCAAGCGAAACAAGACGACCTTTGACATTTATGGTTGTAGAAACGCCACTTCTTCTCATTGGTATTTTTTATACGTGTACTCCTTATGCAGGTCAAAGTTACGAATAAGTGAGCGATTTACAAAATAAAGCGGACTTTAATTTTGGAAATCCGAACGAAAGTAATTTAGAAACGCTGTTTCAAAGTTACGAATAAGTGAGCGAATAACAAAATAAAGCAAGCTTTAATTTGGGGAATTTTCGTAACTTTGCATTTGTAATGTCTATTTAGCAAAATCAATGACAAGCTTAGAACAACTATACGAGGTGTTTCTGCAACACCCCGATGTTACGACAGACAGTCGCAACTGCCCCGAGGGGAGCATGTTTTTCGCACTGAAGGGTGAGAATTTTGATGGCAACCTCTATGCCGCATCTGCCTTGGACAAGGGCAGCGCCGTGGCTGTAGTCGACCGCAAGGATGTTGTCCCCGAGGGCGACACACGCTTCATCCTGGTGGACGATGTCCTTGCCACCCTGCAGGCTTTGGCGGCACACCACCGCCAGCAGAGCAGGATTCCCGTAGTGCAGATAACCGGCACAAACGGCAAGACAACCACCAAGGAACTGCTCTCGGCCGTGCTTTCCGCAAAGTACAGCACGCTCTTCACCCAGGGCAACCTGAACAACCACATAGGTGTGCCACGCACCCTACTGCGTCTTCGCCCCGAGCATGAGATAGCCGTTGTAGAGACAGGTGCCAACCATCCCGGCGAGATAGCCTTTCTATGCAACATGGTGCATGCCAACTGTGGTTTGATAACCAACGTGGGGCGCGCCCATCTGGAAGGTTTCGGTTCCTTTGAAGGGGTTAAGCACACAAAGGGAGAACTTTACGACGACCTGCAGAAACGCGGTTGCTTTGCCTTCCTCAACACAAAGGATGCCGACCTGACCGACATGGCTACGGAACGCGGTATAGAAACCCTGCCCTATGTGCAGGGCGAAGTTGCAGAGTGCAGCCCCATGCTCTGCGTGCGCTGGTATTGTACGGAAGAAGACAAATGGCACACAGTGCAGACAAACCTCATCGGCTCCTACAACCTTGCCAACGTATTGTCTGCCATCACCGCAGGCCTGCATTTCGGTGTGGAGCCCGCCCTCATAGACAAGGCATTGGAGGAATACGTGCCCACAAACAACCGTAGCGAGTTCCGCAAGACGGAGCACAACAGCCTCATCATAGATGCCTACAACGCCAACCCCACCAGCATGGCGGCCGCCCTGGAAAACTTCCGCCAGATGCAGGCAGAGAACAAGATGGCAATCCTTGGCGAGATGCGCGAACTGGGAACCGACAGTGCCGCCGAGCACCAAAAGGTCGTGGACCGCCTTGCCACAATGGACCTCCACGAGATATGGCTCGTGGGGCAGGAGTTCACGAAAACGGATTGCTCGGCACTCAAGACCGCCCACACCATCTTCGCCAACGTGGAGGAGGCAAAAGAACGCCTCACCTCATCCCCGGTATCGTCCTGCACCATACTGATAAAGGGAAGCAACGGTACACAACTGTTCCAACTGCCCGAAGTGCTGTAAGCCGAGTCCTCCTACTATGAGGACTGGAGTACTCTTACTATGAGGACCGGAGTACTCCTACTATGAGGACTACCCCTTGTCTATCAGGAAAGAGACACAACAATACACGACATCCCGCCTGCTCTGCCATCAACCACAAGGATTGTATGCAGAACAGGCGGGATTCTCTTTTTTCTACACCGAGTGTCGTTGTGTCAGAAGCCCCCCATCACAACGAACAACAAGAATTTACTTCTTTGCGATATAGTCAACAATCCACTGGCCAACCTCGCGTGTGCCGTACTTGGGAGCACCTTCTACCTGGATTTCGGGAGTGCGGACGTTCTCTGCCAGACTGGCATTGACAGCCTCGCGGATGAGAGCGCCTTCTTCCTTTAGATTAAAGTACTCATAGAGCATTGCCACAGAGAGAATCTGCGCCAAGGGGTTGGCAATATTCAATCCCTTGCCCTGAGGCCATGAACCGTGGATGGGTTCGAACACTGGAGTGCTGCTACCTGTGCTGGCACTTGGAAGCAATCCCATGGAACCGGTGATAACGGAACCTTCATCGGTAAGGATGTCGCCAAAGGTGTTTTCGGTTACCATCACATCGAAGAACTTGGGATCCTGAATCATGCGCATGGCTGCATTGTCCACATACATGAAGTCGGTTTCAACATCTGGATACTGGGGTGCTATCTCCTGTGCCACCTTACGCCACAGACGACTCGATGCCAGGACATTGGCCTTGTCCACCACTGTGAGATGCTTGCGGCGCTGGCGTGCATACTGATATGCAACATGCAGGATACGCTCCACCTCGGGACGGGTGTAGTAGTTGGTGTCCAATGCCTCTTCCACACCATCTGCATTGACAGTGGGTTCCTGCTTCTTGCCGAAATACATACCACCAGTGAGTTCGCGGATACAAATGAAGTCTGCACCACGCACAATCTCGTCCTTCAAGGGAGATTTGTGTATCAGGCAATCGAACGTTTCAACAGGACGTATGTTGGCATACAGTCCCAACTTCTTGCGCATAGCCAGCAAACCCTGTTCGGGGCGCACCTTGGCAGTAGGATCGTTGTCAAACTTGGGGTCACCAACGCTGGCGAACAACACTGCATCGGCCTGCTCACACACCTGGAAGGTCTCCTCGGGGAAAGGATCACCTACCTCGTCGATGGCATGGGCGCCACAGAGGGCGGTTTCATAACTTACCTCGTGACCGAACTTCTGAGCAATGGCACTACATACTGCCACACCCTGTTCCATTATCTCCGGACCTATTCCGTCGCCCGGAAGGACGGCAATCTTCAGTTTCATATTTTATCGGACCCCTCCCCTTACCCTCCCACAAGGGGAGGGAGTATATAGCACTGGGGAATTGGGGATTTTATTAAAGGGTTAATATATTTGTTTATGCTTAATATTTATTGTCGGTTGTAACCACTCCCTCCCATACAGGGGAGGGTTGGAGAGGGGTCCGCTCCCTTCAATAATCCTTCTCTATCAGGTTTAGCATCTTGATAACGGCCTTGATGGCGGCGCCCATCTGGTCGGCATCCAGTCCACGGGTGCGCAACACCTTGTCCTGCCAATCCCATGTGATGACGGTCTGCACCAAAGCATCTGTTCGTCCGCCGGGAGGAATTCCTACTGTATAGTTC
>JAFYVX010000108.1 GCA_017558255.1 Bacteroidaceae bacterium | reverse complement strand
TGTCCAGTATTGTCCCATACAATGAAAATTATAATGTTAAGTGAGGTTTCATCCTTGCCTCTGGCTGAACACCAGGGCATACATCTTCATCTGCTTGAGCATGGCCAGAAGACCGTTGGAGCGTGTTGGCGAGAGGTGCTCACGCAGACCTATCTGCTCAATGAAATAAAGATCAGCATCCAATATATCCTTAGGGCTCTGGTTGTTGAACACACGAAGCAGGAGGGCCACTATACCCTTCACTATCAGTGCATCGCTCTCTGCTTGGAACTGCACCTTGCCATCCACCATGTCAGCCTGGAGCCACACACGGCTCTGGCAACCGTCTATCAGGTTCTGCTCCGTCTTGTATTGCACGGGCAGTTCCGGTTGGTCGCTGCCCATGTCTATGAGCAGCTGGTAACGGTCCATCCAGTCGTCAAAGTCCTGGAACTCTTCTATAATCTCGTCTTGTATCTCGTTTATTGTCATAATGCTTATTGTTCGTTATAAAGGAGTTGAAGCACGGTTTGTCCAACCGCCTTGAGCACATTCTTGTCTATGTTCTCCGGGGTGTCGTTCATAGTGTGCCATGTGGGTCCGAAACTACTGGGACCATGGTTGAAATACGGCACAATGTCTATGCACGGTATGCCGGCAATGGCATTCACGTTCACGTGGTCGTCCACCAGACTTCCTCCGTCCGTATGTGGGAAAAACTGTCCGTAGCCAAGAGAGGAAGCCAGTTTCCACACCTTGTTGACAACATGGTTGGCAAAGTACACGCTCACCTGTTCCTTGGCAAAGGTGGCACCACGGCCTCCCACCATGTCCAGAAGTATGCCATAACGGGGATTGTAACCTATCTGGCGCATCTGCTCTGCCCACACCTTGCTGCCCAAGCACCATGTATCCTGGTCTTCATTTACCTGATCTTCTGCCCATTCAGGTGTGCCCATATCCTCGGCATCGAAGCAGACAAAATCAATGCCAAGATTCTGCAAGGGTTGCTGATGGATAAGGCGTGCTATCTCTATCATCACAGCCACACCGCTGGCACCGTCGTTGGCACCGAGGACGGGTTTCTTGTGATTAGCCTCATCGGGGTCGTTATCCGCCCATGGACGTGTATCCCAATGGGCACATAACAGGATTCTATATTGCGCTTGTGTATTGCTGCTGGCTATGATGTTTCGGCACGGCATGGATGTTCCGTCCCACACAGTCACCTGCGTATTCTGCTCGCTTACCACACACCCCTTGCTTTGGAACTGGTCCTTTATCCATTCAGCACACAGGTCGGCCTCCTTGGTACCAAGCAGACGAGGACCGAAGGCACATTGCTCCTCTATGTAGCGGAATGCACTATCTGCCACGAACTCAGGGCATGCCTTGTTGGCAGACACACTACTTTTCTCCTCCTTCTTTGTGCCTGTGCAGGATATGGCAACCACAGATGCCACTATAATCAATAATATATATAATGTATTTCTCATACCTTTATAAAGTATCTAAATTGACAACACAAAGTATTTCATGCTTTAAAACCCTGCACCTCGCGCATCACTCTGAGGAAATTCTCGCCCCACAGCAGGCGCAAGTCGGCTTCGCTATATCGTTCGCGAAGCAGGGAACGTGTCAGATTTATCAGTTCGCCTGCATGTGCCAAACCTGGTACCCCTCCGTCACCATCAAAATCGGTGCCTATGCCCACATGCTCTATACCCATGATGTTCACGGCATGGTTTATGTGCTCTATGGCATCCATCAGAGAGGCCTTGGCATCCTGGCGAAGGAAACCCTCGTAGAAGGTAACCTGCATGACACCACCCTTGGATGCAAGGCGCTTCATCTGTTCGTCAGTCAGATTGCGGGGATGGTCGCACAAACTTCTACAGCTGGAATGACTGCATACTACGGGTACCTGCGAGATATCCAGGGCATCGTAGAAAGTCTTTTCCGAAGCATGACTGAGGTCAATCATCATGCCCAGGCGGTTCATCTCGCGGATAACATCTGCACCGAACTGGCTTACTCCTCCATGCTCGTTGCTGCTCTTCCGGGCAGAATCGCAGATATCATTGTCTCCATTGTGGCAAAGTGTCATGTACACGATACCACGCTTGCGGAAATGCTCTATCAGCGAAAGGTCGTGGCCTATGGCATAACCGTTCTCTATGCCCATCATTATGGCCTTCTTGCCTTCTTGCTTCAAACGATACAGATCGTCGGGCGTATATGCCAATCCTGCCTCGGTGGTATGCGCCGATACCATTTCCTCTATTTGGGTGATGATACGGTTGGCCTTGGCGCTGGCGGCCTCGTGCGCCTCTTCCGTGCGTTCGCCCTGTGGCAGGTATGCCACCATGATGGAAGCATCCAGATGTCCGTCCTTCATGCGCGGCAGAGTAACAAGCCTATCCTCACCGGTATCAAACTTCATGGGCGTGTCGCAATGGGAATCCAGCGAAAGCACGCGGCCATGAACCTTCTTAGCCTGGGCAAAGTTTGCGGCCTCAGACACCAACCAGTTGAAAATGGGCATCTGACTTCTGTCTCCTGCCAGGATGAAGCATTCGGGATGCCACTGTACACCAATGATGCTCTTGTGCTCGGTGCTCTCCATTGCCTCTATCACACCATCCGATGAGCGTGCCGACACACGGAAGAGACTACCAGTGCTTCGTACCGCCTGATGGTGGAAGGAGTTGACGGGCAACGTCCATCCGCCATTATTGTTCTCTGCAAGCCCCGAATGCCTGAATATCCCTCCCAGCATGCTCTCCTTATCTATGGACACCGTGTGCGAAGCCTGTTCGCGCACAAGGTCCTGACTATGCTTTATAAGCGGTGCATCCTGGTACTGGACACCAAGGTCCTGATAAACACTTCCTCCCAATGCAGCCGCCAACATCTGTATGCCACGGCAAATACCCAGAATGGGAATCTGCATGTCGTATGCCTTACGGATAAGCATCAGTTCTGGCACATCCCTTTCGGGATTGATGCCATGCAGTTGTGGAATGGGTTCCTCGCCCACGAGCAATGGATTCATATCCGAACCACCGCTAAGCACTATGCCATCCAGTTTATCCAACAATGCCGACAAAGCCTGTGCATCACCATACGGAGGAACGACAACAGGACTGCCCCCTGCCTCAAGGACACTCAGATAGTATCCCTTTGCCAGTTCGCAGCCCTTGTCTCCGAAATTGCCGGTTATAGCTATAAGGGGCTTCATTCGTAATATGTGTTAAACAATCAGTCCGTAATCTTTTTCCAGTCTTCCTCCATCTGAGGTTTATGTTCCTTATGCAGGCCACCTATCGGCAGTTCCTTCTTCAGGCTCTGCGTCAAGGAAATAAGCGTTTCCGTACTCACCACACCCTCTATCTGCTGGATTTTGTCGTTCAACAATTCCATAAGATGTGCATTGTCTTTTGCATAAAGCTTTACCAACATTGTAAACGGACCCGTGGTATAGTGGCACTCCACTATCTCAGGTATGTTGGCAAACTCCTGCACAACACTCTTGTACATACTGCCCTTTTCAAGGCAGATACCTATATAGGTGGTTGTATTGTATCCCAGGCTACTTGGATTCACATGGTATCCACTGCCCACAATCACATTCATATCTATAAGTCTCTGCACACGCTGATGTATAGCCGCACGACTAACACCGCATTTTGACGCCACATCCTTGAATGGTATACGGGCGTTGTTTGATATGATTTCCAAAATCTTTTTGTCGAGAGAATCTATCTTTTCCATGTTTTTATAGCATTTTGACACACAAAGGTACAAATAAGCTGGCTTTTTCCAAAATTATTTAACAAATTTAAACCCAAAAGGCACAAAATGCTTACATAATGTTGGCTTTTGTCCTCCACCTTTATTATTTATGACGGTTTAGTAGCAATACCCGTAGAGCATTGAGCGTTTACCAGAATTGATACCATTGACCTCTAAATTACTCACGTTCGGAAATAAAAATAAGGTTTTATTTTGTATTTCCCTCACTTATTCGTAACATTGAACTCCGTTCTAAGGTACTCTCGTTCGGAAAAATCAAATTTCTTTTGCTTTTTCGCTCACTTATTCGTACCTTTGCACACGATTTCATGACATGTGGATAGATTTGGGCTGCTTGCAACCACAGAAAAAAATGCTAAAAGAAAAGACCTGCTTGGCTTACGCATACAGGACTTTCACGCATTCCGCCCTATTTCTTTCCCCATACATTATTAATTAATAATAAATTTAATTATTAAAACTATGGGTTACCTATTTACTTCCGAATCCGTTTCAGAAGGCCATCCCGACAAGGTGGCAGATCAGATCAGCGATGCCGTGCTGGACAAATTGCTTGCATTCGACCCCGAGTCGAAGGTGGCATGCGAAACTCTTGTAACTACCGGTCAGGTGGTTCTGGCTGGCGAAATCAAAACTCAGGCATACGTTGACCTTCAGCGCATTGCACGTGAGGTGATAAACCGCATCGGTTACACCAAGAGCGAGTACATGTTTGAGGGCAACTCCTGCGGTGTGTTCAGCGCCATTCACGAGCAGAGCAGCGACATAAATCGTGGTGTAGAGCGCGAGGAGCGCGAAAACCAAGGTGCCGGCGACCAGGGCATGATGTTCGGCTATGCCACCAACGAGACAGAGAACTACATGCCTCTGAGCCTCGACCTCAGCCACCGTCTGCTGCGTGTTCTTGCAGACATTCGCCGCGAGGGCAAGGTGATGACCTACCTGCGCCCCGACTCCAAGAGCCAGGTTACCATCGAGTACAGCGACGAGAACGTGCCTGTCAGGATCGACACCATTGTGGTGAGCACTCAGCACGACGAGTTCGCAAGCGACGAAGCCATGCAGCAACAGATACGCCACGACGTAATCAACATTCTCATCCCCCGCGTCAAGGAAACCATTACCAGCGACAAGATCCTGGACTTGTTCAACAACGATATCACCTATCATGTAAACCCCACCGGCAAGTTCGTTATCGGTGGTCCTCATGGCGACACAGGTCTTACTGGCCGTAAGATTATCGTGGATACCTATGGTGGAAAGGGAGCACATGGTGGTGGTGCCTTCAGTGGCAAGGACCCCTCAAAGGTGGACCGTTCGGCTGCTTATGCGGCTCGTCACATTGCCAAGAACATGGTGGCCGCCGGCGTGGCCGACGAGATGCTGGTACAGATTTCCTATGCCATCGGTGTGGCTCAACCCGTTAGCATCTGTGTGGACACCTACGGTCGCGCCAAGGTGCAGATGACCGACGGCGAGATAGCCGAGAAGATAAAGGGCATCTTCGACCTGCGCCCCTATGCTATAGAGCAGCGTCTGAAGTTGCGCAACCCCATCTACGAGGAAACAGCCGCCTATGGCCACATGGGACGCGAGCCACGCATCGTTACCAAGACCTTCGATTCCAACTACAATTGTGGCAAGAAGACCGTGGAGGTGGAGCTCTTCACCTGGGAGAAACTTGACTATGTAGAGGAGATACGTAAGGCGTTCTCCCTGTAAACACACCGAAGGCAAGGCATGAAAAGTATTTGCATATATTGCGCCAGCAGCGACCAGATCCACGAAAAGTATTTCGAGGCCGCAAGGGAACTGGGGCGCTTGATGGGCGAACAGGGCATGACGCTGGTCAACGGAGCAGGCAACATGGGTCTGATGCGCGCCGGTGCCGATGCATGCATGGAGGCCGGAGGCAAGGCCGTGGGCATTATACCCACCTTCATGATAGAGGAGAACTGGCATCACACGGGCATGACCGAGTTGATAGAGACCCCTGACATGCACACACGCCAGCAGAAGATGGCGGAACTTTCAGATGCAGGCATAGTCCTGGCAGGTGGTTTCGGCACACTGGCAGAGTTCAGCGAACTGGTAACATGGAAGCAGTTGGGCATTCACCTCAAACCCATCATCCTGCTCAACACCGACGGTTACTACGACGAACTCATCGCCTTTCTGCGAAAGGGTATGGAGGAGAACTTCCTGCGCGATGAACACCTCAGGACCTTTGCCGTGGCATCCACTCCGCAGGAGGCACTGGAACTGGCCATGAGCACACCCATGTGGAACGCCAACGTGCGCCGATTTGCAAAACTCTGAATGATACAGCAGAACGATACGACAATTGCCAATATCCATGCATCAATGGAAGGCAATGCTTCACCCAGTACCGGAGAGAATGCTTCCGAGTATTGGGTGACTCGTGTCGTAAGGCAGATGAAAGGTTGCTCGCCAAGCAAGATAGACTCCGTCATACAAGCAAACCTCCCACCCAGGAAGATACAGTGGAGCCAACGCCCCGACACTCTGGAGATACCAGGACTGGAGGGCAGGGTGGCATACTCCATTGACAATCTGCCCAAGTGCTACCATCTTGGATATTTCCAAGACAACGTTCTTTTGCACCCCGAACTTGAAGTCAGGCCACACGGAATACAGACAGAACCCATTCCTCATCACCCCAGACAGGACAGCATCATCAGCAGTATACTCATACTGTGCTTTGTACTCATATCTTTTGTCATACATGCCACACGCAGGTTCCTATCCCACCAATCACACGAATTCTTCCAAAGTCCGGAACACAAGGACAACCATACAGACCCCAATCTGGTTATCGGCACATGGAGCACGCTTCTCGTTTATGCGCTTCTCGCACTCATAGGGAGCATCCTGTTCTTCTATTACGCACAGAGCAACTACAATCTCTTCCTATGCAACATCCCATCGCACAACCTTCTGGGTATCTACGTTGGCATATTCATGCTTTTCTTTGTAGCAAGAAATGCCCTTTCTTCTTTCATAAATTGGATTTTTTTTGATAAAACAAGCAGACAGGAATGGAGACTTTCCTACAATTTCATACTTGTCTGTGAAACAACCACGCTACTTGCCTGCACAGCCATAAGTCTATACATAAACTGTTCGGCAGAAACCCTGTTATATTCGGCATTCGCCATCATAGGTCTATTCAAAATTACATTATTATATAAAACTTACAAGACTTTTTCGTTCAAAATCTATGGTTTTATGCATTTATTGTCATATCTTTGTGCCCTCGAAATAATACCCATCATGGCATTAGGCGTGGTCCTGACGAATATGACGGATAGTTTGATAACAAAATATTGACATAGAAAAATTATGATAAAGAAGATTCTGGTTTCACAACCCAAGCCATCATCGGAGAAATCTCCTTATTATGATATCATGCGCAAGCATAACGTGGAGTTGGAATTCCGCCCCTTCATCAAGGTGGAAAGTCTTACGCCCCGTGAGTTCAGGGCACAACGCATAAACATCCTGGACCATACTGCCATTATCTTCACCAGTCGTCATGCTATTGACAATTTCTTCTTGCTATGTCAGGAAATGCGTGTGGAAATACCCGAAGACATAAAGTATTTCTGCATAACAGAAACCATATCACATTACATACAGAAGTACGTGCAATACCGCAAGCGCAAGGTGTTCTTTGGAGATACAGGCAAGATTGCCGATCTCATGCCCCTAATAACAAAGCACAAGAACGAGAAGTACTTCATCCCCCAAAGCGATGTACATAGCACAGAGTTCACCGACCTGCTTGACGCAAAGGGGATTTCATACACCAGCGGTGTCATGTACCGTACCGTCAGCAATGACTTCGCCGAGGAAGAGCCATTCGACTACGACATGCTCATATTCTTCAGTCCCAGTGGCATAAAGTCGCTATTGAAGAACTTCCCTAACTACCAGCAGGGCGATACCGTGATTGCCACTTTCGGCCCCGCTACTGCCAAGAGCGTTACCGATGCAGGTCTTCGACTCGACCTTCAGGCTCCCACACCAGAATACCCCAGCATCACCGCAGCTCTGGACGCATACTTGAAGCAGCATAATGGATAATGGCTTTGGCCTGAAGAAAACGGAGAGACTTTGTAGCAAGAAGGCTATAGACGCGCTCTTCAGCGGCACTGACAGCAAGTCTCTGTCGGCATTTCCCATACGCGTTGTATACAGACACACCGAGGAAGCGGGATTCCGCATCCTCGTTTCTGTTTCCAAGAAGCGCTTGCGCCATGCTGTGGACCGTAACAGGGTAAAACGCCAGTTGCGCGAGGCATATCGCCTGAACAAGCATCTGCTTCCTTCCATTGGGAATACAGGTTCGGGCGGTATGGACATAGCCTTCATCTGGCTCACCGACCAGCACAAACCCTCACAACTCATTACCGCCAAAATGATATCCCTGTTGGGGAAGATAGCACAGTCGCAAGAACAGCAATGAACCCAATCCTCAGAGCTCTTAGTCAAATACTGATACTGCCTATACGATTTTATCAGACATGCATATCTCCGCTCACTCCACCGGCGTGCCGTTTCACGCCCACTTGTAGCCAGTATGCAGTGGAGGCGCTTCGCAAGCACGGTCCCTTCAAGGGGCTCTACCTTGCCATCCGCAGAATACTCAGATGCCATCCCTGGGGCGGACATGGTTACGATCCGGTACCGTGAAAACGGAAAACTGAAAACGGAGAACGGAAAAGTGATGATACATTCTTCGGGAATCGTAGGCGGGATAAACGAGATATAAAACAGACAGAATAAACAAGATAAAAACATAACATAACATGGAATTCAACAAAATCACAGCCGCCGAGGCTGCCGCTCTCATAGAGAACGGTCAGACCATTGGTCTTAGCGGATTCACCCCTGCAGGTACACCCAAGTGCACTCCCGCAGAAATTGCCAAGAAGGCCGAGGCCGAGCATGAAGCCGGTCGTCCCTTCAAGATCAGCATCATCTCTGGTGCCAGCACTGGTCAGAGTTGCGACGGTGCACTGGCTAATGCACAGGCCATCGACTTCCGCACTCCCTACACCACGAATGGCGACTTCCGCAAGCGTGTGAACATGAACGAGATCAACTACCACGATCTGAACCTCAGCAACCTGGCCACACAGATGCGCCAGGGTTATCTGGGCGAACTGGATTGGGGTATCATCGAGGCATGTGCCATTGAGAAGG
>JAFYVX010000107.1 GCA_017558255.1 Bacteroidaceae bacterium | reverse complement strand
TATCAAGTTCTTTATGTATAGACTGGCAACTCTTTATTCTTGAATATTGTTACACCAACCGGGAATATCCGCTGACCCCTCTTTATTCTTGAATATTGTTACACCAACCGGGAATATCCGCTGACCCACTGTTACGCGCTAATGACCGATTTGGGATTATTGAACCAATCTACGGCAATATATATAAAGAAAAGTCTCACGAGCGCGTTGCTCGTGAGACCTTTGCGGAGAGAGAGGGATTCGAACCCCCGGCACCTCTCAGTGCGGCAGTTTTCAAGACTGCTGTAATCGACCACTCTACCATCTCTCCAGACGTCCTTTGTGGGCGGCTTTCCTTTCAAAAGCGATGCAAAGGTATGGCTTTTTCCGCAAACGTGCAAGCATTTCGGCAAATTTCTTTAAAAAATCTTGCAAAATACCCGTTTTAACCACAAAATCCATATCTTTGCAAGCATGAAAGCACTGATGATTACCATTTGTTGCCTGTTGTTCATAGGCAATGCAAAAGCACAAAGGGACTCTGTGAGCATAATGATGGGCAACAAACCCCAGATGACGCTACCTGTGGACATGAAAATCAGCAACAGGCAGTTCAACATGAACCGTCTGCACCATTCCTTCAGTCTAGCAGTACCAGTGGCGGCCGTAGGTTTTGCCATGATGCCTGCTGACCTTGCCATAAGCAGAAGAGTAAGCGAGGGTATGCCCAACTTTGGCACAAGTGCAGATGACTACCTGAGATTCGTGCCTTTGGCCACACAACTGACAATGAGTCTGAGCGGAGTGAAAGGACGGAGCAGCAGTCGCTGGCAGGTGCTGGCAACAGATGCCATGGCCACAGCAATGATGGGGGCGATGGTGTATGGAATGAAGTACACCGTGGACAGAATACGCCCAAATGGGGAGAGGGGAAGCTTCCCGTCCGGACATACCGCCACGGCATTCATGGGCGCCACCTTATTGGCGCATGAATACGGGCACAAGAGCGTCTGGATACCTATAGCGGGATATTCCGTTGCTACGGCTACTGGCGTATTGCGCATACTAAACAACAAACACTATGCCAGCGACGTGCTCGTGGGAGCTGCCATCGGCATAGTGTCTGCAGAGTTGGCCTATTGGGCAACGGATGCCATATTCAACGACAGGAAACTGTTCAAATCACGCCGTGCACGCATCCATTATGAGGCTCTAAAAAATTACTGAACCTCCCTATACTTACACCACAAAAGGAGGCGTCGGAGATATTCCACCTCCTTGCTATCCTCGACATGCAGGGTGAAAGTCTTGCCCGTGCCGTCAAGCGCATAAAGCACACGATCCAGAAGACGCTGGATATTGCCATCCGGCTGGAGATAGATATCCAGATGGTCTGCTGCGGTGACGATGGGGATGCAGCGTTGGGCATCGTCCTCGTAAGTGATGCATTTCTTCACCCTGCGACATGCCAGGCATCCACGACACTTACCTATTTCCTTTTCGCTTACGACAATCAGTTCTTCCGCCGATAGCTGTGGGATGGACTCATCCCTTCTTGTACATATTATAAGTTTTTTCATTATCTTTTTTTTAATTCTTGAAACACGCATACTAGTGTCCTATACCAGTTGCAATGCAAATTTACACCTTATTATTTAGTTTATCAAGAAAAAGTAACCTTGGAATAGGCACAAAGGCCTCATTTTTATCATAATTTAGATTTTGATTAACATATCTTTACGCATGAGGTATGTTATAAGAAAAAAATTGTATCTTTGTAGCCGAATATTTAATAACACAACACTACGAAATGATAAATATCACTTTTCCCGATGGCTCTGTGCGCCAGTACGAAGCAGGAGTCACCGGTCTTCAGATTGCAGAAAGCATCAGCAGCCGCTTGGCTCAGGATGTGCTTGCATGCGGTGTGAACGGAGAAACCGTGGAACTGAACCGCCCCATCAACGAGGATGCAAGCATACAGCTCTTCAAATGGGATGACAAGGAGGCCAAGCATGCCTTCTGGCACACCAGCGCCCACCTGATGGCAGAGGCATTGCAGGAACTCTACCCCGGCACTCAGTTCGGTATAGGTCCAGCAATTGAAAACGGTTTCTACTACGACATCATGCCTGCAGAAGGTGTGGTTATCCGCGAAGCCGTGTTTGCCGACATTGAAAAGAAGTTCATGGAACTGGCTCAGCGCAAGGAGCAGTTGGTTCGTGAGGACATAAGCAAGGCAGATGCCCTGAAGTTCTTCGGCGACCGTGGCCAGACATACAAGAACGAACTGATAGAGGACCTGGAGGACGGTCATATCACCACCTACACACAGGGTGCTTTTACCGACCTGTGCCGTGGCCCCCATTTGCTTTCCACCGCGCCCATCAAGGCATTCAAGGTACTGAGCACCAGTTCTGCATACTGGCGCGGCGATGAGAAGCGCCCCCAGATGACACGTATCTATGCCATTTCATTCCCCAAGCAGAAGATGCTGACAGAGCACCTGCAGTTGCTGGAGGAGGCAAAGAAGCGTGACCACCGCCGCATTGGCAAGGAGATGGAACTGTTCATGTTCTCCGACCTTGTCGGTAAGGGTCTTCCCATCTGGCTGCCCAAGGGTACCGCCCTGCGCCTGCGCCTGGAGGATTTCCTGAAGAAGATTCAGCGCCGATATGGTTACGAGCAGGTTATGTGCCCACACATCGGTGGCAAGGGACTGTATGTAACCTCAGGCCACTGGGACCACTATGGCAAGGACAGCTTCCAGCCCATCCAGACACCCGAGGAGGGCGAGGAGTACTTGCTGAAGCCCATGAACTGCCCCCACCATTGCCAGATCTTCGCTTGCAAGCCCCGTTCATACAAGGAGTTGCCTTTCCGTTGTGCAGAGTTCGGCACTGTATACCGTTACGAGCAGAGCGGTGAGTTGCACGGCCTTACACGTGTGCGTTCATTTACACAAGACGATGCGCACATCTTCTGCCGTCCCGATCAGGTGAAGCAGGAGTTTATCCGTGTAATGGAGATTATCCAGATTATCTTCAAGGCTCTTGACTTTAACAACTTCGAGGCACAGATTTCATTGCGCGACCCCTCAAATACAGAGAAATACATCGGTTCTGACGAAGTTTGGAATGAAGCAGAAAGCGCCATCATTGAAGCATGTGCAGAGAAGGGCATGAAGACTACCACCGAACTGGGCGAGGCAGCCTTCTACGGTCCAAAACTGGACTTCATGGTTAAGGATGCTCTGGGACGTCGTTGGCAGTTGGGCACCATTCAGGTGGACTACAACCTGCCCGAGCGCTTCAACCTTGAGTACACTGGCGAGGACGGCAAGAAACACCGTCCTGTGATGATTCACCGTGCTCCCTTCGGTTCTATGGAGCGCTTCACAGCCGTGCTCATCGAGCACACTGCCGGCCGATTCCCCCTCTGGCTCGTGCCCGACCAAGTGGCTATCCTGCCAGTCAGCGAAAAGTACCAAGAGTATGCCGAGAAGTTGCGCGACTATTTCGACACACAGGACGTACGCTGCTACATCGACGACCGCTCAGAGAAGATTGGTCGCAAGATTCGCGATAACGAACTGAAACACACTCCTTACCTGCTTGTTGTAGGCGAAAAGGAGCAGGAAGAAGGCACCGTAAGTTTCCGCAGACAGGGCGGTGGCGAACAAGGATGTATGAAATTCGAGGATTTTGCAAAGAAAATCAACGAAGAAGTACGTAATATGACAGAAAATTACTAACTTTGCACCCCGAAACACATAGTTAATGAAGAAGGACAACAAGCTCAAAGTAAC
>JAFYVX010000106.1 GCA_017558255.1 Bacteroidaceae bacterium | reverse complement strand
GGCAAGTCTAAATGCCAGGGCACAGGCAAACCCATTTGACAAGTTCGCCGATTCAAAGGACGTAACATACGTCTACATATCCGAAGCAATGCTAAAACTCATCGGTACGGAGGCTATACCAAGCATCAACGGAGTGGACATTGATGAGATAAGCGGCAAACTAAAAAGCATACAGATCATCACCTCAGAGAAAACAACAAAGGAATCACTGAAATCAGAGGCAATGAGCATAATAAAGAAGGAGGCCTATGAAAAGTTGCTACAAATATCTGAGCCAGACAACAAGGTGGACATCTACTTCAAGGACGGAAAGAAGAACTCCATAATAGTAATGGTGAACGGCGAAAAGAACCAAACCGTGCTGATTGTCTTCTCGGGCACATTCACAACCTCAACCATTGCCGATATATTTCAGAAAGCGGAATAAAGGAGGGACTGTACAAAACGAGGGAGAAAAGCTTAAAACTTTCTCCCTCATTTTATCCGTATTCTGAAGGTATTTTCGTATATTTGCATACGGTACAAACGAATATACTGTTCAAACTTACCAAACCATAAGGATGCAGAATCATACAATGGATGATATTGAAAGTTTCAACGCTTTCTTCTCACAACCCACGCTTCACCCACAGGTGTCGGTGACGGAACTGTACCGTGCCAAACTGAATCTCTACGATGTCAGGAAATTCAACATGTATGCACTGATAATGATCGAGGAGGAGTTCGGCGAACTTTTTAGAGACGGTAACGTCCTGCCATACACCAAAGGGTCGCTTGTTACTGTAAGACCTGGACAGAGCATAGGGATGAAAATGCACCACATGACACCCCCCAAGGGGTGGATGCTGGTGTTCAAACCGGAACTGCTGGAGAAAACGGGGCTGGGACGTGACTTCTACATGTTCTCATATTTCAATGCCGACTACCCCGAGGCAATAAGGCTATCGGAAATGGAGTACGGCGTGATCAGGAACTGCTTTGCCAACCTGTATGCCGAACTCAACACTCCGCAGGACCACCTTTCAGGACAGATGATACGTCTGGGCATAGGCACACTGCTCAGCTACGTGAAACGCTACTTCGAAAACCAGCATAGCATGGCTACTGCCAAAGGAGAGAGCATGCAGGCAAGGGTGGATGCTCTCCTGGACAAATACCTGCGAAGCGGATTGCCGGCACAGAACGGACAACCTACGGTGGCGTGGTGCGCAGAACAGTTAAACCTGAGTCCCAACTACTTCGGAGAAATGCTGAAGAATGAGGTGAAGGTAACGGCACAGGAATATATAAAAAGGAAAATAGTGGCACATGCACAGGTTCTGCTAAGGCAGACAAACATGACCATAAATGAAATAGCCGAGGAACTGGGATTCTCCTACCCCAACCACTTCACCCGCATGTTTCACAATTCCACGGGATTTACACCGCTAAAGTACAGAAAAGGCAATTAGAAGAGCGTGTAAACCAAGGTCAGCGCCATGGTGGTGAGAAGGATGTGCATGTCGTCGCGCATGAAGCCCGAACTGGTGTAGGCGCTGCTGTAGTATTGCACCCCATTGCCGGATAGCATATATATGGCAATGCGGACGCTATAGTACACCACCAGTCCCACCGCAACTCCCAACGCACCTCCGCAAAGAACATCAAGAGGGAAATGCACACCCAGATATATGCGGCTGAAACCTACGATGGAAGCCCACACCATGAGGGAGACGGTCGTGGGCAGATGCCTGAACACGAAGGAGAGGAACGTGGCAATGGCAAAGGTGTTGGCAGCATGCGAACTGACAAAGCCATAGAGTCCGCCACGTCCTGCAATGTGCCTTACCAGGAACATGGTTTCAGGGTCGTGGGTGGGACGGAAACGTGCCACCCAGGGTTTTATGAGGGAGGAACTTATCTGGTCGGCAACAAGAACACATAGAGCTATTCCAAGCAGGATGCACAACGCCTCCTTGATGGGGCGGTCGCGAAGAACCACAAATATCACCACGAGCAGGAGCACCACCCAAGTGAGGGTGTCGCTGAACTTCACCATTACTCCATCAAGCAGGGCATTGTTGCACTGGTTGATATAAAGTAGCAGTTCCGTATCGAAGGAGGGAAATGTCATATGCCTGTCTGAATGTGTCTTTTCTAAATGGCCTCGTAAGTCTTCTTCTCTATCCAGCCAACCTTTCCGTCGGCAATCTGTATTTCCGCCCAGTCGCGCATGGAGTTGTCCCTGATTTCCACACGTGTACCTTCGTGGATTACAAACAGGTCGGTACCCGATGCGGTGGGAGTGCTGCGCACCGTCACAGCAGGTTCCATGACAATACCAGCAGTGTGTGTGCGGTTATAGTTGCGCAGGTTGTAGGCCAGCAGATTAAATACAAGACATAGCATGAGGGCAACAATGGCACCGAAGAAACCTGTCTTGCGCAGGGGCACGGATGAGCAGTAGACATACATGGCAACGAGCAGGAGCGCAAGCACAAAGGCGGCAACAGCCATGTTGGCCCACTGGGTTACGGAATGGCTGTGCATCATAGTCTTCCACACCGACACGAAGAACATCTCGTGGCGCGGAATGATGCGGTCAATGGTCTTGCCTCTGGCCATGGCAAGGTTGAAGCGTATGTCCTCGTCGGACGGGGCAAGCTGGGCGGCACGCTCGAACCACAATACTGCCTTGGCAATATTGTCCTGGCGGTAGTAGGTGCATCCCAGATTGTAGTAGACGGTTGCACTCTGGCCCTGATGTGCAAGTATGGTGTACAGTTCTTCGGCTCTTACAAAGTCCTCATTGGCATAGGCGGAATCTGCCTCGGTCTTGATAATGTCTATGGAATCCCTGGACATGTCCGTTGCCATGAGGGGTTGTGAGAATACCAATAGGAGCAATAATGTCTGTAGAATGTTCTTCATCTGCATTGTCTTGTCTTCAGGCAGGCAGATACCTGCTGTTTATAGCTTTCTTTTCTGAAATATCACTTCAATTTCCGTTACAGGCTTTTGTCAAGGCTGTTTATGGCCTGTGTGGCAGATTCATAGATCTTGTCCATGGTGGCAATGGGATCGCCTGGTGCAAAGCGTGCAAATTCGCACGACTCCAGTACCTCCATGTACTGGCGGATGAGTTCCTCGTCCACGCCACGAGCGGAAAGAGCTTCGCGTACATTCTCCTTGGCAAGGTGCGTCATGGGGATGTTGAGCTTGTCGCCTGCATAGCCCAGCAATGCCCTCAAGGTTTCCTCATAGAAGGGACCTGCCTGCTGGGCCTTGAGGAGTTTGCGTGCGGCATTGAGGCGTTTTGCCGCCTCCTTGCCTGCCCTCTTGCCCTTCTTGCGGACTATGTCGGCATTCATCTTGGCCTGTCGGTAGAAGATTCCCAGAAGCAGCAGGAACAGTGATATGGATCCCACATACACCATGTAATAGGAAAGCGAACCGAAGAAACTGTCTACACTCTCACGCACATCAGCCTTGTTGGTCTTGATATAGTGTATGTCGGAGGAGAGGACGCGCAGGTCTTCCTTTTCCTGCACGGTGGAGGTACCAGCAACCACCTTGCCCTTTGCCACATCCAGATGGAAGGAGTCGGTGTGCAGGGTTACGTACTTTCCTGCGTCGGGATTGAAATATACAAACTCTACTGGAGGTATGGAATATCTGCCTGCATGGCGTGGCACGATAACATAGTCAAAGACAATGTTGCCCTTTGAACCTGCCGATGTGTTTGTGGTCTTGTCTGTTTCCTTGGGGGTGTAGACCTCAAAGTCCTTAGGCACATTCACCTCAGGTGCCTTCATCAGTTTCATATTGCCCTGTCCGGACACAATGACCTTAAGGTTGGAGGCATCGTTGGCATCAACCTGACGGGGGGTGAGGTCGGCACTCATGGAGAACTTGCCCACACAACCCGAGAAGTTTGCAGGTGAGGGTTGGGGCAAGGGACTAACCTCTATTTCCAGTTTGGGTGTATTGAGGGTCTTGCGTACCCTCTGGGTTAGCGAACCACCTCCGAAGAAGATGTCGAACGGGTCGGCATGTGGATTGGTTATCTCCACCTCGGCATCAAATGAAACGCTGGGTATGGTCATCTTGCCGCTCTTCTGGGGGAAAAGCACATACTGGCGCCAGATGGCTGTTCCATAGTTGCGTCCGTTGTAGTGCTCGTACTTGAGCGACAACTGGGCCTTGCTGTTCAACTCCTGACAATGGAAACCGTCCAGTTCGGGCATGTCGCCCACCAACTGACGGATGTTGACCAAGGTGTACAGCTTATACGTAAGCACAACTGCCTCCTGTTCGAACACCTTACCCTTGCTCACCGTGGCGGAAATGAAGAGGTCCCTGTCGCTGATGCTTCCACCCGAGGCTTGTCCACGATGCGATTGGGAACCCTGCTGGGAGGAACTGCCGCTTCCCTGGTTCTTCTGCGTGGCAGGAAGTACCTTTATAGTACTGCTATTGCTTCGGATGGTCTTGCCTTGCAGCACCACATCTGCCTTGGGCAGGGTAAACTCACCTTCTTCCTTGGCAAGGAGCACATAGGTGAAAGTGATGGTGCTGGAGTGTGTGGTCTTTCCGTTTATCATCTGGAATGAACTCTGGCTGCTGGTAGAAGGTCCGTAGAGCAGTTCGAAACCAGGGAAGTTCCCCACCCTGATATCCTCCACATCCTGAGTGTCTACGACATAGCTCACATTTACCCTTCGTCCAACTTCGCATACATCCGGAGCCTGAATCCTTACCGTCTGTGCACAGATTGTCATGATCCCTGCCGTCAGGTATGACAGAAAAAGTAGTATTCTCTTCACGGTTATGTCTTAATTATATATATATATTATGTAATCCGAACCCTAACGTGGTTCTTTCTGTTATCCTACCATTGCTTCTGCAGTCTTCTGCGTGGTGCTTCCTGCTGCTGGCGCTGGATCTTCTCCTGAGTTTCCTTTTCGTTCCTCATGGCAGCCTGGAGAAGTCGCTCGGCTGTTTCCTTGGACATATCCTGCTTGTCCTTGGGCTGAGGTTGCTGCTGCTCCTGCTTTTCGTCCTTCTTGGGTTCCTGCTTCTGCTGTTGCTGATCCTTCTTTTCTTCCTGCTTCTGCTTTTCCTCCTGTTCCTTGTCCTCTCCGTCCTGCTGGTTGTCCTGCTGGTTCTTCAGGTGCCACTTGGCCAGGACGTAGTTGTAGCGGGTCTCGTCGTTGGAGGGGTCGTTGCGCAACGATTCCTTGTAGCAATCCACCGCCTCGGCATATTTCTTGGATGCCTGCAGCAGTACGCCCATGTTGTGGTATATGTCGGAGAGCCTTTGCTTGTCCTTCTCGTATTTGGATGCTGCTACGTACTCCTTCATGGCATCCTGAGGCTTGCCCTGCCTTACAAGGGCATTGCCCATATTGTATCTGGCAATGGCATAGGTGGAATCCACCTCCTGCGCCTTCTTGTATTGTACTATCGCCTTATCGGAATGGTCGCTGCCTCCAAGTGTGTCCAGCATGAGGCGGTTGCCCCTGCGGATATAGTCGCGCATTGTCTGTGCATCGGCAACGCAGATACAGCAGCATGATATGAGGATGAGTGAGAAAAGTCGTTTCATGAACATTTCCTTATTGTTTTTTCCGTGTAAAAAACGTGAATCTCTGTAGAATATGGTTCTTTCTCTCCATCAAGAGGATGTCAAGCAACAGGAAGAGCATGGACAGGAGCAGGAAGCTCTGAAACTGCTCGTCGTACTCGGAGAATATGGATGTTTCCATCTCCACCCTGCCCAGTTTGTCCACATACTTGTCCAGTTTGCCTTGCGCCGAACTGCTATTATCCACATAGATGTAGTTTCCGTTGCCGGCATTGGCTATCTCGCGACACATGTCCTCGTTGAGATGGGAGATGACGGTATTGCCCTCGTTGTCGGTGATGTACCTTCCTGTTCCAGGCATGGGTATTGGAGCACCGGCGGGTTCACCCACACCGAGCACATATACATGCATACCCTTCTCCGCTGCAGCCTTGGCTGCTTCGACTGCCCCACCCTCGTTGTCTTCACCGTCGGTGATAACAAATATTGCGCGAGAGACACCCTCGTTGGAAGTGAAACTGCTGGAAGCCAGATTTATGGCGGCGGCGATGTCTGTTCCCTGCATCTCTATCATGGAGGGAGATATGGTCTGCAGGAACATCTTGGCCGACACATAGTCGCTGGTAATGGGCAACTGAACATAAGCCTGGCCTGCATAGACAATCAGACCTATCTTGTCGTCAGTCATGTTGTCCACAAGATTGGAAACCATCATCTTGGCTTTCTCGAGGCGGTTGGGGCGGACGTCCTCGGCAAGCATACTGTTACTGATGTCCATGGCTATGATGGCCTCTATGCCTGTACGTTTGCGTGTGTCAACACGTGTTCCATACTGGGGTCGTGCCAGTGCGATGATAAGGAACATGAGCGAGAGCTGCATGAACCAGAACTTGAGTTCGGTTCTCAGCGGGGATACGTCCTTCATGAGGGGTTTCAGCAGGTCCGGATCGCCGTATCGCCTGAGGTTGCGTCTCTTCCTGTAGGTCCAAACATAATGCGCCAGGGCAAAAACGGGCAGGAGCAACAGGAAGTAAAGATATTCTGGTGTTTCGAATCTAAACATACATCGGTGCTGTTTGGTTGTTTTCTTATGGTATCCTCTTCAACAATGTGGCCCTGAGGAGCAGTGCCATGGCCATGCAGATGAAGGCTACGATAGCGAAAGCCTGATATGCCTCATAACGCTTTGAGTACTTGCGCACGTTCATCTTTGTACGCTCGAGCTTGTCAATCTCCTCGTAGACCTGGAAGAGTTTCTCGGTGTTTGTGGCACGGTAGGTCTGGGCATCTGTCTTCTCCGCTATCTGGGAGAGTGTCTTGGTGTCTATCTCCACGGGCACGTTCACGTATTCCCTGTGTCCGCCCACCATCATGGGGTAAGGTGCCGTTCCGTTTGTACCCACAGCTACGGTGTAGACCCTGATGCCGAAACTCTTGGCTATGTCGGCTGCCATGCCGGGGGATATGTCACCGCGGTTGTTCGTACCGTCGGTAAGCAGGATTATCACCTTACTCTTTGCCTTGGACTCCTTCAGGCGTGATACAGCATTAGCAATACCCATACCTATGGCAGTTCCGTCCTCCAGCATTCCACGCATGGCCATGTTGCAATCCATTCCGTTCAGCAGGTTCAGCAGGGCGGTGTGGTCCATGGTCATGGGGCATTGGGTGTATGCCTCGCCGGCAAATACAGTAAGACCGATGTTGTCGTTCTCTCTACCATTTATGAACTCTATCGCCACGTTGCGTGCCGCCTGCACTCGGTTGGGCTTGAGGTCTTCGGCGAGCATACTGGTGGATACGTCCATGCAGAGCATTATATCTATACCCTCAACGCTGGTGTTGCTCCACGAATTGGCTGTCTGCGGACGTGCCAAGGCACATACCATGGCGGTGTATCCTACTATGGTCAGCACGAAGGGCAGGTGTGTGAGCCATACCCTCCATGTCCGTCCTGCGCGGATGAAACTTGCCGACGAACTTACCTTAAGCGAAGGGGTGGACTTCCTGTGCTTCAGCACGTACCATACCACATAGGGTATGACAAGGATCAGAAGCAGGAAATACAAGGGATTGTAGAACTCCATTTCTTATGATATTTTATCTGGAATATATCCTTAATTAATATCGCACACTATAATCTGCATCATACAAACATCTCGTAGAGACGCCATACAATGCTTCCTATGATGGCACAGATGCCCAGAGCGCTCAGTACGATTACCACACGCATGATTCCAACCTGTATCTGCCTCTGCTTGTCCGTCTCCTTGATGATCTCTGGTTCGGGGCGGGCATTGGGGTCTTCCTCAACCTTTGTCTCGTTCACATATTGGAGTGCTGCCATGAGGTTGGCGTCGTTCTCGTTTATCTGTGTGCTCCACTTGGCAAACTTCACCAGGTCGGCGGTGCGGAATATCTCCCTGAGTTCCTGAAGACTCTTTTCATCGCTTTCCTGCATGAGATGCTCTATTATCTCCGAGCTGGTCATCTCCATGGCTGAGAAACCGTATCTTTCCTGTATGTAGGTCCTCAGCGTGTCGGTGAGCTGGGTGTAGTATTCCTTGCTGTCCTCCTTGGCCCATGTGCGCTGCTCCTTGAGGCGCTCTATCTCGCTTATGGCCACCTGATGTGCAGGTACCTTCTTCTTGCGGCGTATGATGCGGAAGATGGGCTTGCCCTTCCTAATCAGTATGGCCATGGCGACGATTAGTGCCACCAAAGGCAAAAGTACGAGCATGCCGTAGGCTATCTGCTGCCAGTCTTCCCATGCGAATGGAAGTTCCTGTATATCCCTCGGAGGAAAGAACCTATCTGCATTAAGTGTATCAACATCAAGTGTATAAACCTTAAATGCTAAAGATTTGCTTTCATACTCAGTAGTATCCACCCTTACCTGTAGTGGTGGCAGGTAGTAGAAGGCCGAGTCCCATGCGGTGATTATGTAGCGCTGGGTTATCTGCCACTGGTTGCCGTCGTTTATAAACACGGTATCCAGGGCTCCCACCTCCACTATCTCCACGTTGGGGATGATTTCCATACCCTTCTTAAGCACCGGCATCTGCAAGGCATGTCCTACGGGCATGGACACCTGCAATTCCAATCCGTCCTGCTGGCCCACATAGAACTGCACGCTGTCCAACTTGGCGGTAACTGTGACTTGTGCCCTCAGTGCCGATACAGCAAACAAAGCGATTGCCAGCACGGCAATCACTCTGTGGGTCATATTTACGATGGCATTACTGCTATTCTGTTTCTTTGTAACCATTTGCAAAAGTGTTATGCATTTCTTTCCTTCACTATGTCGCCGACACACCACACATCAGGTGCAGAAGACATATTCCTCAGGAGCGCTGCCTGAAGAGCCCCATCAGTGCCGTCACGTAGTCCTGGTCGGTACGCACGCTGACATTGTCCACGCCACTACGGGTAAAGGTGTCTCTGAGACGGTTCTGCTGTCCTTTCCACCATGCCGCGTGCATGTTGCGCACCTTCCTGCTGCTGGTGTCTATGAGCATCTCCTCGCCGCTTTCGGCATCGCGTATCTGCATCAGACCCACGTCGGGCAGTTCGGCAACTCTACGGTCGTAGACCTGCACGGCCACCACGTCGTGCTTGCGGTTGGCAATGGTCAGCGCCTGGCGGAAGTCCTTCTCGTCGATGAAGTCGCTCAGCAGAAAGGCCGTGCATCTGCGCTTTATCACAGATGTAAGGTACTCCACTGCCTGCCCCACGTCGGTGCGTGTGCTTTCGGGCTTGAACTCCAGCAGTTCGCGTATGATGTAGAGTATGTGCTTGCGTCCCTTCTTTGGGGGGATGAACTTCTCTATGCGGTCGGAAAAGAAGACCACGCCTATCTTGTCGTTGTTCTGTATGGCTGAGAAGGCCAGCGTGGCGGCTATCTCCGTGAGCATCCTGCGCTTTGTCTGCACGCTGGAACCGAACTCCAGACTTCCGCTCACGTCCACACAGAGCATTACGGTGAGTTCTCGCTCCTCTTCGAACACCTTCACGAAGGGCTTGTTGAACCTGGCCGTCACGTTCCACTCTATGTCGCGAATGTCATCGCCATACTGGTACTCGCGCACCTCGGCAAAGGCCATGCCCCTACCCTTGAAGGCGGAATGGTATTCGCCTGCAAAGATATTGTTGGACAGACCCTTTGTCTTTATTTCTATCTGCCTTACGCGCTTCAGCAATTCACTTGTCTCCATGCTTGTCTACTTGCACGATGTTTCAGAGAGGTAGTACACACGGATCAGGGCACCTCAACCTTGTTGATTATCTTGCTAACGATTTCCTCGGGGGTGATGTTGTTGGCCTCAGCCTCGTAGGAGAGTCCCACGCGGTGGCGCAGTACGTCGTGAGCCACGGCGCGCACGTCCTCGGGAATCACATAGCCGCGGCGCTTGATGAAGGCGTATGCCCTTGCCGCCAAGGCCAGATTGATGCTAGCACGGGGGCTGGCACCGAACTCGATGTAGTCCTTGATGTCCTTCAGGTTGTACTTCTCGGGATAGCGTGTGGCAAACACGATGTCGGCAATATACTGCTCTATCTTCTCGTCCAGATACACCTGTCGCACTACGGCACGCGCTTCCATAATCTCCTGTGTACTCATCAACGGGGAGATGGCAGGTACCTCGCCCTTGATGTTCTGGCGCACGATGAGCTTTTCCTCCTCCAGCTTGGGATAGTCAATGATAACCTTCAGCATGAAACGGTCTACCTGTGCCTCGGGCAGAGGATAGGTACCCTCCTGCTCGATGGGGTTCTGTGTGGCAAGCACCAGGAAGGGCTTGGGCAGCTGGAAGGTTTCCTTGCCGATGGTAACCTGACGCTCCTGCATGGCCTCGAGCAATGCGCTCTGTACCTTGGCCGGAGCACGGTTGATTTCGTCAGCCAACACGAAATTGGCAAACACGGGACCCTTCTCCACCTGGAAGCTCTCTTCCTTCTGCGAATAGATCATTGTACCGATAACGTCGGCTGGCAACAGGTCGGGGGTGAACTGGATACGACTAAACTGTGCGTCCACCAGCGAAGCCAGTGTCTTGATGGCCTGTGTCTTTGCCAAACCAGGAACACCTTCCAGCAACACATGCCCATCGCTGAGAAGTCCTATCAGCAAGGACTCCACCAGGTGCTTCTGTCCCACAATCACCTGTGCCATACCTGTCTGCAGGTTGGTCACAAAGGCGCTCTGACGCTCAATCTGCTCATTAAGAGCACGGATATCAAAAGAGTTCATACTGTTTAAATGTACTTTTTTATTGTTCTGGATGCAAAGTTAGCAAGAATATGCCACATAGGCAAAGTTAAATGTTTAAAAAGTACTACATATTTACCAAAGCGTGTTAAGTGATGTGAAAAAAGAAAAATCCCCAACCTGTCACAGGCTGGGGATAAATCTTTATTGGTAAAAGTACAAGGAGCAAGGGATTAGTTCTTGAAGAAATCCTTTACGGCCTCGTTGGGGACCATACGCTCATCGAAAGAATAGGTACCAGATGCATTCTTAACCATCTTGATAACCTTGGTGTAGGAACGGCCATCTGTCTTACCTGTCTGCAGAGTAGCCACTGTTTTCTTTGCCATAACTTAATCTGAGTGATTGGGTGTTAAATTACTTGATCTCCTTGTGTACAGTCATTCTCTTGAGAATGGGG
>JAFYVX010000105.1 GCA_017558255.1 Bacteroidaceae bacterium | reverse complement strand
TCTTGCGCAACAAGCGGTAGCGGAGTTCCTGTTTATCCTCATCTACCACAATGGTCTCGTATATAAACAGCAAAGAGCGCACAAGCATGGCCAAAGTCCAAAGCACAAATAAACCATAAGCCAGTGCCATCTTGCCCTGAGCAACTATTGTGTCCATGTTCATAAAGAAGAATACGACCATCACCAAAAGTACAAGGGCATTGACAACAGCCATAACCTTCATCAACGGACTCTTGGTATAAAAGTTTGTACGGAATTCGTGCAGATTTTGTTGCATAATACTATTCAATTATGGATTGTAGGTTTCTGTTTCTCGTTTTCACTTTTCCATTCCTCCAAGGCTCCACTTCTTGGTATATGAGCTCCTAATCCTCCATGCTTCGGGATAGAGGTTGTTGATTCTATTGCCCACACCCTTACCGGGTCCGAGGGGAATGCCCTTGTAACACAGAGTTACAGGACCTTTGGGGGCTGGCACACGAATGGCCTCACGGCGCAGATAGGCCAAGGCCTCGTCGTAGGAGAGTTCCACATATGGGCCTTCGCACTCGAAAGTCTTGGGCATAGGACGGAGAGTTGAGTTTACCTTGCGAACGATATTATCCTTCACAACAGAGATAGCATCAACATCCTCCGCAACCCCACTCTTTCGTATAGCAGCACAGTAGAATCCTTCGCCTCGGTCGCGTCCTGGAAGGAAATGACGCTCTTCAAGGAGTTCAGCACCCAATTCGGAACATATCCAACGGGCATTGTCCTCGTCCTCGAAACGGTTAAAAGTGCAGGTACTGTAGACAAGCAGGCCGCCCGGTTTCAATGCATGCCAGATGTCACGAAGAATAGTACGCTGGCGCTCAACGCACATCATCACATTGCCCATGCTCCATTCCGCCACAGCCTGTTCGTCCTTGCGGAACATTCCTTCGCCCGAACAAGGGACATCGGTGACAAGAACGTCGAAACAATTGGAGAACGCACCGAAGTCGGCTGGATAGTTGTTGGTAACTATACTATCTACAGGATATGTGCCCTGAGGCATACGTGTCCATTTCTGCATATTCTCTGCAAGAACATTGGCACGCTTGGACATAGGCTCATTGCTGAGAAGAAGCGAACCCTCAGGAAGAAGTTCTGCCAACAGAGTGCTCTTGCCTCCAGGGGCGGCACAAAGGTCCAATGCGCAACATGAGGTCTCGGGACCATGATCCTTCAGCAACTTTGCAACATACATCGACGATGCTTCCTGAACATAGTACACCCCAGCATGCAGCAGAGGATCGAAGGTAAAGGGCGGACGCTCGGAAAGATAAAATGCATCGGGACACCAAGGGACAGGCTCCCATCCCACCTCACATGGCAGTCCTTGCATTCCCCCTCCCTCACAGGGAGGGTTGGGGTGGGTCTCACAAATCGCAGAAATCTTCCGCCTGTTGAGACGCACAGACACCTCAGGCTCTGTTGTCAGCAAGGCATTGCAAAGGGCCTCGGCATCATCGTTGCCGTAGTGTTCCCTCATCAGGGTTATGAAATCCTCTGGTAGTTGTTGCATAGAATTTTTCTGTTTTGCGCTCATCCGCTAAACGCTAACCACTCACCGCCCAGCGTTAAACAGACACCACACCCTTAATGGCAGGCCATGGATCGTAATCCACAAGGGTAAAGTCCTCGTACTTGAAGTCGAAGATGCTCTTTACCTCGGGGTTAAGTATCATACGTGGAAGCTGACGTGGTTCGCGTGAGAGTTGCTCGTGTATCTGCTCCATGTGGTTGGTGTAGATATGTGTGTCTCCAGTGGTGTGTATGAACTCGCCAGGCTTTAGACCGCACACCTGGGCCATCATCATGCACAACAGAGCATATGATGCGATGTTGAAAGGTACACCAAGGAAGGTATCAGCGCTGCGCTGGTAAAGTTGCAGGGAGAGTTTGCCGTTGGCCACATAGAACTGGAAAAAGGCATGGCATGGTGGCAGGTTCATATTGTCCAGGTCGGCAACGTTCCAAGCGGATACTATAATACGACGGCAATTGGGGTCGTTCTTGATTGTATCCACTGCCTGCTGGATCTGGTCGATAAAACCTCCGTTGTAGTCGGGCCAAGATCGCCACTGATAGCCATATATATGGCCAAGGTCGCCAGTCTCTGGGTCTGCCCACTCGTTCCAGATGCGTACACCTCGTTCCTGAAGCCATTTGGCATTGGTATTGCCTTGCAGGAACCACAAGAGTTCGTAGATGATGCTCTTAAGATGAACCTTCTTCGTAGTTAGCAGAGGGAAACCTTCCTCCAAATTAAAGCGCATCTGGTGACCGAAGATGCTCTTGGTTCCAGTGCCTGTACGGTCGCCCTTATCCACTCCCTCCTTGAGGATACGCTCCAACAAATCAAGATATTGTTTCATACGTTATTCAAAGTCTATTTGCCACAAAGTTAACAAAATTTGTTTGAAACTACAAGGAAAGATCACTTCACATAATCTACAAAGCAATACTTGTAATTATGCTTCTCATCTGTATCGTGAAATTCGCGTGAAACTTCCGTCCATTCGGAAAGGTCTACAGCAGGGAAGAAGGCGTCTGCCTGCTCGGGAACGGAATCAATTTCGGTAAGGCACAAACGATTGGCAAAAGGCATTGCCTGACGATACACGCTCTCACCACCTATTATATATACTTCCTCTGAATCAGAACAAGATGCCAATGCAGCATGCAAATCCGGGAATACTTCTGCACCAGGCAGTTCTGAAATAGTACGGGACAATACTACATTCCTACGATTAGGCAAAGCACCCTTGGGAAGACTATCAAAGGTCTTACGACCCATGATTATTGTATGACCGGTAGTGAGCGCCTTGAAACGCTTCAAATCGTTGGGCAACCAATAAAGTAACTTATTATCGTTTCCGATAGCCATATTCTGTGCCACGGCTGCTATAATACTTATGTACATAAAGAATACTTTACATTATATAAAAAATGAACGGAAGTCTGCATGACTCCCGTTCATTCTATCATTACTGTAAATTAAATTACTGTCTACGAGTTGCAGAGTAGTTGATACGCAAAGCCCATGACTTTCTCAATACCTCCTTGATGTCAGTAATGATACCCATCTGGGTCTTTGAATCAGCCTTGATGGAAATAACCTGCTCTGCCTGGTTAGTCATACCCTGACGCTCCTGGGCAACAAAGTCCATAACCTCACGAGGCTCCGCATAGCGGTCGTTCAACTGAATACGTGTACTGCTACCCATCTGAGCACGAAGAGCATCGGTAGGAGGACCTACGTAGATGTAACTTACAGCGCTCTTCTTCTCCAATTTCTCAAGTTCTGTACCCTGAGGTACCACAAGCTTCACCTGCAAAGTAACCTCACGCATGGTGGTTACAATCATGAAGAAGAACAAGATGGTGAAAATCAAGTCAGGGAGAGATGAAGTATTCATCTCAGGCATTTCGCGACTTTCCTTTTTCTTAAATCCCATTATTTGGTTCCTCCATAATTTTTAGGTTCAGCCTCAGAAATCTTCTGGGGATAGTAAGCACGGATTGCGACCTGCTGTTCATTGTTCAAGGCATCGTAGGGACGACCGAACTTTGACTTTGACAAATCGTTACGCAACTCATTGTATGCTGCTACCAATTCGTTCTGTACCTGGAAGTACACATCGTATGGTGTTCCACGGTCAGTCTGTACAGAGATAACATGATTCTTGGTAATATAACATTGGCCCAACAAATCAATCTCTACTGCAGCCTTTTCAGGCAACTTGCTCAAATCGTTTGGATTCTGAATAAATTCCTTAGCACGATCTCTTAGCAACTTAATGTCCAACTCACCGCTTCCGGTACCGTCGGAGCACCACATTCTGCCGTTTGAATTGATCTTAACATTGAGAACATTACGTTCCTTAACGTCAATCTGTGCATCTTCCTGTTCCTTATCTGGTGGCTGTGGCAAACGACGAGCCAAACCTGTATCGGTATCCATAGATGTGGTAACCAGGAAGAAGATGAGCAGCATGAAAGATATATCTGCGGTAGAACTGGTGTTCAGTCCCGGCATCTTCTTTTTCTTTCCCATATCTTTCGCTATTTAAACGTTATTACTTAGACGCAGTCTTGGTCAGGATACCGCTCATGCCAACAGCAATTGCAGCAAATGCGACAACAGACAGGATATAGATGCTCCAGATGAACATGTCAACTACAGTTACCATGTGACCGGGAGTAACAGTACCGTCAGCTGCAGTAAAGTCAGCTTCTCCAATACCGAGAACATAGCCAACAACCAGGGATACCACAAAGAGTCCCCATGTGAAAACTGTAATCTTTGAGCCAGGAACACCTGTAGCAGCAGCAGAGTCAGTACCTCTGTTGCTGAGGATACCTCTTACAACAGTCCAGATGGTCAGAACAGTAGTCAGAACTACGATACCGTACATCAAGAACAGCAAGAGGGATGTGAATGTGGGAGCAGCAAACTCACCAACCATCTCATCGCCCCAGAAGCCAAAGAACATGGCAAAGACAACAAGACTCACGGCGAGAACCGCATACATCACATATTTTGAAATTTGCTGAATTTTCATTTCTATCTCTCCTTAAATAATGGTAATAGATACTTTAATTTGAGATAAGGCAGATTACTTCTTGCTCTTCTCGCTTCTTACGCACATTACGAGCAGTTCCTGAGCTGCCTCTTCCATATTACTGGTCAGAGCCTCAATACGAGCCAGAATGAAGTTGTAGAACACCTGCAGAATCAAAGCTACTACGATACCGAAAATGGTAGTAATCAAAGCCACCTTCATACCGCCGGCAACAACGGTGGGGCTGATATCACCAGCCTTCTGGATATTATCGAACGCGAGCACCATACCGATCACAGTACCCAAGAAACCGAGAGAGGGAGCCATAGCGATGAACAAGGTAATCCAAGAGCAGTTCTCCTCGAGGTAAGCGCCCTGAACCTCAGCCTCCATGTTGATGGTACGCTCGATGGTAGCCATATCGTTCTGATCATTGCTATTCAGGCACTCCATTGCCTTGCGACCGAGCTGAGCAACAGGACCACGTGTAGCCTTTGCCTTAGCGATAGCCTGATCAACCTTACCAGCAGCAACAAGAGCAGCCAGATCAGCACAGAACTTGCGAGTATTAACCTGAGCCAAGCTCAAATAAACAACGCGCTCGATACAGAAAGCCAAACCGAGAACCAAAGCGATAGCAACCAAAGACATGAAGCCAGCGTCACCCTCGATGAACTTGGTCTTCAAAGTCTTGTGAAGATTCTCCTGTTCCTCCTCGGGAGCAGCAGTCTCAACAGGAGCAGCCTCAACGGCCTCAGCCTCCTCAGCAACGCTGTCAACAGCTGCAGAATCAACTACAGCAGCCTCTGCGGGAGCTGCCTCTTCCTGAGCCATTACAGATGAAGTTGAAGCGAAAGAGCATGCAGCTACCATCGCAACAATAGCAAATAACTTTTTCATTGTTTTGGTAATTTTTAGGTTTAATTAAATGAATACTATTATTTTTATCGCGGAGAGAACGGGATTCGAACCCGTGATACGCTTTTGACGTATACACGCTTTCCAGGCGTGCCTCTTCAGCCACTCGAGCACCTCTCCAATGACCATATTACATGGTTTGCGGTTACAAAAATATAATTTTTAACGGACTTGGCATAACTATTTAACGAAAAAGTTGGTCTATTGCCATGTTTTTTACGTTTTTACCTCCAATACTTGGATTATATGGCACCGAATATCCGTTTTACCGTTGTATTAGTAACCTTATTTACCTCCTCCACTGATACATTATATATATTAGATAGAAAAGAGGCTATTTGCGCGACGTATGCCGGCTCGTTTCTCTTGCCTCTGAATGGCACGGGAGCCAGATATGGAGCATCTGTTTCAAGGACAATTCTGTCCAAAGGCACAGTCGTCAGGGTTTCTGCCAAACGGCTGTTCTTAAATGTAACCACACCACCTATACC
>JAFYVX010000104.1 GCA_017558255.1 Bacteroidaceae bacterium | reverse complement strand
TGGCACGAAATCTCTTCGCACCACGGTCCCGATCTAATATTAACTTAAAGCAAAATCTTTCTGTCTCGCCAGAAATAGTTGATTACTGCCACAGCTGTTCCAGCAGTTCTACGCTTCTGTTCATTTCGCGACTCAACTGGTCAGCAACGTTGTTGGTATTGACTGTACCGTCCACGATGGGCATGCTTGTTGCCATCATGTTGGCAACGTCTACCTTGATTACCTCCACTGAGGGAGCCATATATGTCTTTTTCATTATGTATTTTATTATTTTGCTTGTAGGTTGTGACGCTGCGTGCAGCGTCACAACCTACAAGCGGATTACTTAATTACCTTTACACCGTTCACGATGTACAGACCCTTCTGGGCCTTTTGAACGCTACGACCAGAGAGATCGTAGATTACAGTTTTAACATTTCCGTTTTCACCTTTCAGTTCGTCAATGACGGTCTCTGTGCCGAAGTCGAAACTCAGGAAACGAGCACCAGCAACAGGAGCGGGGAGGTAAGCTCTGAATGCATTGTTCTTGAATGCCTCGAATGTATCATCCTCAGCACCCTCTTCACCATCATTCTCGGTATTGGTGCTTACCTTGAAGTCCGCCATGCGGAAACCTACTACAGCGGGTTCACCCTGTACAGAAAGTACATAAGCCTCTGAGTGTACATTGGTATCCAATACACTACCAACAAGCAGGTTTTCTGCAACAGGAGCAGCCTCTGCTACATACTTGAACTCATAAGTACCAGGTGCTGCGTTAAGTAATACAGATTCATTTGCTGGAATAGCACCTGTAATCTCAGTAAGCTTAGCTGAAGTTTCGCTGGTAGCAGATACAACATAAGCCTTAACATCTGCGGGGATAGCAACATTGCAGCCAAGAACCAAAGTTGCCCAACCTGCATCGGTAATAACCATAGGGTGAGACACTGCAGACATGTCAACCTCTACTATCTTCCATGCAGAAGCACCAGTAGATTCTGAGTTATTCCATGCCACAACCTTGCTCAAGTCTGCCTGGGCATGTATCATAGCACCAGACTCAGGAGTGATTGAAACAACATTTTCACGACCCATGTTGGCAATTTTAACTGCCTTGGCCTGTGCCTTGTCGGTCGCCAAAGCTTTATGCTGACCACCGGCATGACCCATTGAAGTGGTCAGATATGTACCACGCTCTACACCATACAAATAGTATTTGCCATCTGAAGCGGGAACAAACTGGAATACGTGTGCCAACGTGCTTGCATTCTCAAAATACATTCCGCCATCATTGCTAATATAAATCTTTTTGCCGGAACGTGTGTCTGTCTCTGGCATGGCACTAACAATAGTGTAGAACTTGCCTTCCTCGGGCTGCACTGTTGCGAGTGCCGCAATGGCAGCATTGATAGCAGCCTGATGTTGCAATGAAATTTCTACAGTCATAGTGCCCTTCAGCGCTTCTTCGGCACTTGCCAAAGCACTTACAACAGCATCCACACTGGCCTGGGTAAGATAACCTACTGTAGTGCCTACGACGTAATTTGCCTGAGCAGCCTTTACCATATCAATCAGTGCCTGAAGTTCCGCACTACCGGTAAAATCACATTCTACAACCTGAATGGCAGAGCCTGTGTCACGTCCGTTCCAATAGCACAAAGCCCTGGTAGCATCATAGTCCTGACGGTTGAGGGCATAAGCTGCTGCTGTGGGGTGTTCGATATAGAAAGCACCGTTGGCTGCATTGGCATGGGTGGTCTTCTTCACATTCCACACCTTGTTTCCTGTGGCATCCTCGTTAGCTACCATACGTGCCAATTCTGTGGCATTCTTATTTCCTGTGGGATCGTTTGGAGAAGACAGAAGCTTAGTTTCGCCAGCAGCCTTGTTGACAATCTGGAAACCGTCAAAGGGATTGCCGATAAATGCCCATATGTATGCATCGGAGTCGGTCAAAGGATATGAAGATTCGTTTGCAATTATATAGTCCTTTGCTGCATTATAACACAGATATGTGGGGCTATCATCACGGATATTCATGTAGTACCAGACTGCGTTATTGTAACTGTCAGAAGTCTTAAATGGAAGAGCAGCTTCGCATACCAGTTCAAATTCCTTATTCTCATCAGATGCCTCAACCTCACCTGCAGGATATTGTGTTGAAACGAAATCAGGAAGTGATGGCAATTGGGGGAACGCCTCACCAATGACAGCATCCACCTTTTCGGTGTACTTCACTGCACCATCATACATTACCTTATACGTAAACTCCACGGTAGAGACATCTTCAATAGCATAGACATTGTGCATTGTCCAACCACCCTTTCCTGAGTTATACACAGGAGTAGCATTCCAACCCTGACAGTTAATCCATGTTGTTGGATTATCTGCCTTAACGAAACGAACCAGGTTTTCCGCATCCGAATCCTGCGTTGGAGCAGTAGTGTCATTCTGAGGTGCAGCAAATACCGCTGTAAACTTCTGTGCTGTAGCCTTATCGCCAATTGCGGATGGAGCAGAGGTTTGCAGATATCCTTCTCCCTGATCCTGTGTTGGAACAAGCTTCTTCAGATAGAATGTCTCACCATCACCACTGGGTTCCCAAACAAACCATGCCTCGCTGTTTGTTTCAAAAGTTTCCAGATTCTTGTTACCACAGAAATACCAACGATTGGTTGCGGAGATGTTCTGGATAACAATGTTTACGGGCTCCTTTGCAGCCATCAGCTGCTCTGCAGAAAAAATACCTGCCTTGCCCTTTCTGGCATCCTGTGCCCATGCTCCCACTGCGACAAACAGGGTTGCAATGATAAGTAGAGTTTTTTTCATTGATAATAAAAATTGTTTTGGTTTAATATATATATATAATGTATAGAATCCATTTTTCACAAATTGGCACATGCAACAACCGGCATAACAGAGTGTTCCGCTATGCCTGCAATCTCTTTAACACCTTCTGCAAGCGAAGATATTAACCGACAGAATACGGGGGGGGTAATTGATTGATAATCAGCAACAAGAACAACACAGGAAGCACCAACACCCATTGGCATGGCACTATTTTGTCCTATGTTTATGTGCTGATTAATCATCTTTTTTGTCTAAAACCGGATGTAAAATTAGATATTTTTTTGCCAATAAACAAGTAGAACATAAAAAATATCATTGAGACAAAAGAAATATTCATGCTGAACGTACCCCAAAAAAGATGTGCATCTCAAGAGGAAGCGCACAATGAAGACCAACGCATAAAAAAAGTGGTTCGCCTTCCAAGCAAACCACCTTTAATAAATTTAATACCTGTGATTATTTCAAGTTCTGTCCCTTGAGATTATATCTCTGGTTGTCCCTGACAATGACAACCTCCTCGTCCTGAACGTATATGCCATCCTTTGACTGAGTCCCCGTCTTGACTGAGGTGATACCTGTCTCGCCTTCGTCATACTGGTGCAGGGTCCAAAGCGAGCACTTGTTGTTCTGACCTATGGGATTGTGGGTGGCCAGGCGCAAATTGTCATCACCACCCTGATGGTTGTTGAGATACTTGTTACCACCGATGGTGAAGTACACATAGGCATCGCTCTTGCTGAGCTGACCTACAGTCCATGCCGACTTGGGGTCAGCATCGAAACTGATGTCGGTCTTGCCAGAGTTAGCATTGATATACTTGCCGGAAACAGTGCTCTTAATGTAAAATCCTCCATCTGGCGCCGCCTCGAAACGGAACTTTGTACCCTTGGCGGTCTGACCATTAATGGAACCGTCATTGTCAGAGATGAAACGTACAGAGTGTCCGTCGTTGGGCTGGCATTCCATGGTGTAGAGTTTGTCTGTCCTAACCTCTGTTACCACTTCCGAACCATCGTCCTCGGGCACCTCTGGCATAGTGACATTGAACAGACTGCTTGCCGTGTGCTGCTGGTGGACAATCTCCAGCATCTGACGAAGTACCTTGGGATTCTGCGCAGCCACGTTGTTGTCCTCATGCGGATCCTTGGATAGGTCGTACAAGGCAGGAACACCGCTCTTGGCTACCAGTTTCCAGTCGCCCATGCGCAAAGCCACCTGGTTGGTCTCGTGGAACTCCCAGTAGAGGAACTCGTGTTTCTCCTGCTCGGCATCGTTACCAGTGAGGGTGTTGTAGAACGAAATACCGTCGTAGCGACGATCATCCGTACTTGCCTCCAAACTATATGCGCTTCCATCTGCACCAGCATAGTCCAACAGAGTGGGCATCACGTCGTAGAATGCCAACTGATGGTCATTGACCACACCTGCCGGTACACCAGGCCCCTTGGCTATGAATGGTACGCGCACACCACCCTCGTGGGTCTGGCGCTTGGTGCCCTGCAGACCACCATTGCTATTGAACCATGTGGGATCGGCACCGCCCTCGGTGTGAGGACCGTTGTCCGAGGTGAAGATCACCAGAGTATTATCAGCAATACCCTTCTCCTCCAATTTCTGGAATATCTCGCCCACCTGTGCATCCAGACGGTTTATCATAGCAGCAAACTGGGCACGACGACTGGGGGCACGGTAGTACCACGAACCAAACTCACCTCCCCATTCACCACCATCCTGGCCTTTGAACTTTTCCTTGTACTTGGCAACCAGCGAGTCCTGAGGTTGCCACAGCTCGGCATGAGGCAAGGTGTAGGTGAATATACCCATGAATGGCGCGTCTTTCTCCGCCTGACGGTCTATCCACTCCAGCGCATACTGATGGATGAGGTCGCTGGTGTACTGACTGCGGTTCTCGAAATCGCGGTCGCCGGTAGCAACTGACTTGTGCTTTATGTTCTCCTCCAGCACATCCACCACCACATGCTCATCGCCATACTTCTCTGGGTCGTAGCGATTGAGGAAATTAGGATAGTAGGTGTGCGCCTGGAACTGGCAAATGTAACCATAGTAACAGTCAATGCCACGCTTGTTGGGCAGGGAAGCACTGCTGCTTCGTCCACTCTTGGAGGTGTCGCTATTGCCATTGGCATCAAGCAGATAGGTATTGGGGTGGTCGGTGTTGTAATAACCACCTGCCCACTTACCGAACATACCAGTGTTGTATCCAGCCTCCTTCATTACCTCGGGAATAATCTTGTGGTTCATCAGGTAGGGTTCCTGACCGATAAGGCTATAGTCGGCATTGTTGCCATACATATTGGCCCTGGACGAGGAACGCCAATACTCCCTGTTACCACGCACATGGGTGTGACCAGTGTGCTGACCTGTCATGAACGAGGCACGCGAGGGTGCACTAACAGGACTACCGGCATATGCCTGGGTAAATCGCATACCCTCCTGGGCCATGCGGTCAAGGTTGGGCGTCTCTATGCGCTGCTGGCCATAGCAACCGAGGTCGCCATAACCCATATCATCGCACATTATAAAGATGATGTTTGGACGGCGTGCCTGTGTGCTGTCACCATCCGCAGTAGCTTGGGGTGAAGTAGCGCTGGCAGCAACAGGCATCAGTCCCAATGCCGCCATGAGGAGTTCTCTGACTTTAGTCATAGGATATTGTGTTTTTATATAGTTTTCCCGCACAAATTTATAAATAATTTTCAAAACCTGCAAAAGAAGCACTGCAAAAACAAACATCGCGCCAGCCAACTGTCCCCTCCTGTCTCAGATGGATAAAGTTGGTAATAGCGTCCCTCATTAACATTCTACTATCTTTTCTTTGGGCTCTTTTTCCAATGGTACACCAGATGAAACATTATATAGTTTGGTAATGTCTTGTTCCATGTCTCAGTACGTCCTTGGGCAATAGGTTTTCCCTTCAGGAACGGTTGACTGACTACTTGCCTCTACCTTACCAAACAAAGGGTATGATCCTATACCTTACCTTTTGCTTATAGGCACTGTATCCCTGAAGGTTCTTTTCAAGGAATGTCTCTTCGTGCTTTATGCGGTAGTTTATGACAGGAATGTAAAGCAGTTCCGTTCGAAAAGTCGCACGTATATATAAGAAAGGTTCCCCACCGGTATGAGGATGGGGAACCTGATATAGGATTGTTATCCTTACTTTGGAATTACAGCTGGGGACCAGCAGCAACGAGAGCCTTACCTGCCTCGTTGGTGGTGTACTTAGCGAAGTTCTTGATGAAGCGTGCAGCCAAGTCCTTAGCCTTCTCCTCCCACTCAGCAGCAGTAGCGTAAGTGTCGCGAGGATCGAGGATAGCAGGATTTACGTTGGGCAGAGCAGTGGGAACCTCGAAGTCGAACAGAGGGATCTTCTTGGTCTCAGCCTTCAGGATGCTGCCATCGAGAATAGCGTCGATGATACCACGTGTATCGGGAATTGAGATACGCTTGCCGGTACCGTTCCAACCAGTGTTAACCAAGTAAGCCTTAGCACCAGAAACGTTCATCTTCTTAACCAACTCCTCAGCATACTTTGTGGGGTGCAACTCCAGGAATGCCTGACCGAAGCAAGCAGAGAAAGTGGGAGTGGGCTCGGTGATACCGCGCTCTGTACCTGCCAACTTAGCGGTGAAGCCGCTCAGGAAGTAGTACTGGCACTGCTCGGGAGTCAGGATAGATACGGGAGGCAGTACGCCGAATGCGTCAGCAGACAGGAAGATTACGTTCTTAGCTGCGGGAGCTGAACCACCGGGCTGGATGTTAGCGATGTGGTTGATGGGGTAAGATACGCGGGTGTTCTCGGTAGAGCTCTTGTCGTTGAAGTCGATAGTACCGTCCTCAGCAACAGTTACATTCTCGAGAAGAGCGTTGCGCTTGATAGCACCGTAAATGTCGGGCTCGTGCTCCTTAGAAAGGCCGATTACCTTAGCGTAGCAACCACCCTCGAAGTTGAACACACCGTTGTCGTCCCAACCGTGCTCGTCATCACCGATAAGGCGACGCTTGGGGTCGGTTGACAGAGTGGTCTTACCTGTACCAGAGAGACCGAAGAAGATAGCGGTGTTCTCACCGTTCATGTCGCAGTTTGCAGAGCAGTGCATAGAAGCGATGCCCTGGAGAGGCAGGTAGTAGTTCATCATAGAGAACATACCCTTCTTCATCTCACCACCGTACCAGGTGTTGATGATAACCTGCTCGCGGCTGGTGATGTTGAATGCTACGCAAGTCTCAGAGTTGATGCCGAGCTCCTTCCAGTTCTCAACCTTAGCCTTAGAAGCGTTGTAAACTACGAAGTTGGGCTCGAAGTTCTCCAACTCCTCAGCTGTGGGCTGGATGAACATGTTAGTAACGAAGTGAGCCTGCCAAGCAACCTCAACGATGAAACGAACAGCCATACGGGTGTCAGCGTTAGCACCGCAGAAGCAGTCTACTACATAAAGGTTCTTGTTAGAAAGCTCCTTCTTGGCGATGTCCTTCAGAGCAGCCCAAGCCTCCTCGGTGATGGGCTTGTTATCGTTCTTGTAATCATCAGAAGTCCACCATACGGTATCCTTAGAGTTCTCGTCCATAACGATGAACTTGTCCTTAGGAGAACGGCCAGTGTAAACGCCTGTCATTACGTTGACAGCGTCCAACTCGGTGTTCTGACCCTTCTCGTAACCTTCCAGGCCAGCCTTGGTCTCCTCGGCGAACAACTGCTCATAAGAGGGGTTGTGTGCAATCACGGTAGAACCGGTGATGCCATACTGTGTCAAATCTAATGTTGCCATAGTTCTTTGTTTAACTTTGTGTTTATTAGTTTAAGTATTATCTTTTTCTCGTTGCAAATATAATAATTTATAATGAAAGGTATTGAAGTTTTTAATAATAAATTAACTTTTACCCTCTATTTGCTACTTTAACATTGCAACAATGGCTTCCTTTTGTTCCATGCTTACATCATTGTGTTTGAGCAGGAAGTCAACGAAGCGCACGATGTCGCCGTCGAAATAATCTTCTCCGGCCTTCTCCATGACCCTCTGGCAATACTCCTCCTTCGTTATTTTAGGAGTATAATACTGCATGGATCCTACGCGTGCCACCTTGCAGAAACCCTTGCGGACAAGTATCTTCATAAAAGTGGCTGTAGTAGTATAGGCAGGCTTGGGGGCTTCAAAGCCTTCTTGTATATCACGGACGAATCCACCCTTTGTGGGAAGCGCCCAAAGGTTCTGCATGCACTCAAATTCGGAGCGGGTTAAAAATCTCTTGTCGTTCATAGCACTATCTGGTTTTGTTTTCAGCACACAAAGTTAGCACTTTATGCTCACAAGGCATAAAACATTTCCATATTCCTAAACACTGTGAGGTGATTTTTAACCAACTTTCAGCATTTGCGAATAATTTTTAACTCCTCTTATTCTTTCTCTTTTCCTCCTCGCGCTCCTTGTTGCGATCCCTGGCAGTCTTCTTCTTGTCGCCCTTCTGTTTCACCAGTACCTGCGGTTTCTGTTGCATGACAGGTATGCCCAGTACATCCCATGCCTGCTCCACATCCCATCCGGCGCGCACGTTCATGGGCTTGGGGAAGTAATAGACAGGTTCCGGGCGCATTTGCGTGTCGTACTCACCGGTGTCCCAAAGGCCGTTGCCGTTGTAGTCGGCAAAGCAGCGCATGTAGTAACTGTCTGGTTTCAGATAATAGAAATCAGCGACACCTTTAGCGGAGGCTGCCAGATGCGCCACCACCTTGTCAGATGAGTTGAGCAACTGTACCACCATACAGGTATCAGGAGAAATGAGATTGACAAACAGTGTGCCGTACTCCTCCATCTTGCGCACACGCACATCGCCCTTCTGCTTTTTGTTGTGATGCCCCATTACACCAGTAAGGGCAGCCGAGTCCACGGTGACGGAATATTTCACATCCGGTTGCCATTCGGCATACAGGACATACACCTTGGGATCATACTGATGCTGCATGAGGATGTACGGTTCCTCGTACAGGCTGGAATCGCGCTGCTGATATAGATGGATGCGAGAGGTATCTATAGCAGTGATGGGCTGGTTGGCCTTCAGTACAATATTCTTGTTGGGATCCAGAGCACCATTGGGAGAAATCTTGATGTCCAGAAACTCTTGCTCATGGGGATTTGTCTCGGGAGGTAGCGGTGTCTTGCTCTTCTTTGCACGCTTTTCGCGTTCCTTGTACCAATCGTTAATCTTCTTCTGCTTCTCCTCATTAATCTTTTTCCAACTGTTGCGGGATACCAGCAACAATGTGTCCGTACGCCAGGACAATTGTCCGAGGCTGTCGGTATCCAGGCTGGTCATTTCCATTTCCAGGGTATCGGTCCTGTGAGTAAAGGCAGTGTCGGTTATCCAGTAGGTAAGGGTATCGTTCTTTTCAGAGGCCTCAAGAAACAGGCACGAGTCATTGAAGTTCAGACCACGTATCCTGGGCAAGGTGTCTACCTGTGCAGTATAATACAGGCGGAACCAGTCTGGCAAGGTTCGTTCGGTCTTCAGCAGGTGCAGGTCCTGATTGGCCTCTGTGAAAGAGCGCAAGACAATGTCGTCAGGGTAGTAATGTGTGTACGGCACAACCTTGATGGAGTCGTAATATACGGTATCGCGCCAACAGGTGTCCATGCGCAGGTCAGGTCGGCTGTAGGGGACATACACCGTGGTATCAAAGGCTATTGCCTCGGAGCGCTGACTGAAACGATAGTCACCGTCGCCATCCTGCAAGGCGAAGATGCGATATCCGCCAGGGGCAACACCCTTGATGGAAAAGTGTCCGCTGCCGTTGGTGCGCGATACACGGATAAGGGGTTTGGTCCTGAACAAACTGTCATCGTATGTGCTGTCCGCTCTGTGAAGACCTACAAGGATTCCCTTTACAGGTTCCAGGTTCTCTGCAGCCAGCACATGCCCCGACACCTCCATCGTGTCAATGACAGGACCGGTACTGAAGCTATAGGTGTAGAAACCCATGGGGTTGCCCTCGTTGTTGTCCTCGATGGCATCGCTGAAATCGACCGTATATGTGGTGTTGCTCTGAAGCGAGTCATAGAGATCTATCTTGATACGCTTTCCTGCGGCACGCACATTAGCCACCTCCATCTGCGGAGGGGACACCACCACCTTTTCATTGGCATTGGATATCTTCACATACTCGTTAAAGAGGATGCTCATCTTCTTGGTACTGACATTCACAGCCTTGTCCGCAGGCGAGGCGCCTACCACAACGGGCGGTTCCTCATCGTACCTGCCTCCATCCGGCATACCTATATTGGCGCACGACACTATGGCCAGCATAGCAACAGACAACATAAGCAGCAATATGGTGAATCTGCGCATTGTTTCCTATACCTTATTATTTATTAAAAGCCAGCATCTCCTCTATGTGCACTCTGTTGTTGGACAGACGGGGAACCTTGTGCTGTCCGCCCAGCTTGCCTTTGGACGCCAACCAGTCATGGAATAGGCCCTTGCGTGCCACGACAAGTTCTAAGGACTGGAGGGTGATGTCCTTATAGCGCTTGGCCTCATAGTCGGAATTGACCTGTTGCAGGGTTTCGTCCAAAATGCGTGCGAACTGGCCTGCATCCTCCGGTTCCTTGGCAAACTCCACAAGCCACTGGTGACGGCACTTGCCTTCTCCGTCCATGAAGACGGGAGCAGCCGTGTACTCCAGCACCTGCGCACCAGTCCGGCGACATGCCTCGGCCAAGCCCGTCTCGGCATTGTCCACAATAAGTTCCTCGCCAAAAGCATTAATAAAGAACTTGGTTCTGCCGGTGATGACAAACTTGTAGGGATTGGTACTGGTGAAACGCACAGTATCACCTATCATATATCGCCACAGACCGCTTGAGGTACTGATGACTATGGCATAGTTTCTACCCGTTTCCACGCCCCAAAGGGGCAGGACCTGCGGATTGGGGCTCTCTATCTCCTCCATGGGGATGAACTCGTAGAAGACACCATAATCCACCATCAGACTCATGGACAGATCGGAGGGGTCGTTCTGGATGCCGAAGAAACCCTCGCTGGCATTGTATGTCTCCATGTAGTGCATGTTGGCAGACGGTATGAGTTTCCTGTACTGCTCACGATAAGGTGTGAAGGCCACACCACCATGGAAGAACATTTCCAGATTGGGCCACACCTCGGACAAGTTGTCCTTGCCGGTTATCTCCAGCACACGGTTCATCACGGAGAGCATCCACGATGGCACACCGCTGAGGTTGGTGACATTTTCCTTTATGGCCTCGTGGGCAATACGGTCGCGCTTCAGTTCAAAATCGGACAACAATGCCGTTTCCTTCTTGGGCACACGCACCATATTCACAAGAGGGTTGATATTCTCAATCAGGATGGCGCTGAGGTCACCAACCAGAGACTTCCTGACATTGTAATTGGGGGCATGGCTGCCACCCAGTATCAATGCCTTGCCGTCAAAGATACGACTTTTGGGGTTATTGCCCAAATACCATGCCACGGCATCCCTGCCACCGGCATAGTGGGTATCCTTGAGACCGTCCTTGCTGACGGGGATGAACTTGCTCTTGTCGTTAGTGGTTCCGCTGGATTTTGCATACCAGCGCACCTTGCCTGGCCAGAGCACATCGGCCTCGCCCTGACGCATGCGGTCGATGAAGTGTTTCAAATCCTCGTAGGTATTGACGGGAGAGGTGTTGGCGAACTGCTGATAAGTGTGCACATCTGCAAAATCATGTTCTCTGCCCCACTCCGTTGACTTTGCCTTCTGCAAGAGTCTGCCCAGCACCTGCATCTGCAACTGCTCTGCCTGTGTCTGGTATTTGTCAAGCGCTCTTCTCCTCTGTGCAAACAGGGGACGTATTATTGATGTTAATGCCATTCTCTTCTGATTTTTTAGCCTCCAGGACCTTAGCCCTCAAGGCATCGTTCTTTCTCAGCTTGGCCATAGCTTCCTTGGCTGCCTGCTGATGACTCTCTTTCTTGCTGTATCCCAAGCCTCTGCCACATTCCACACCAGAAATGAGCACTCTGGAAAGAAATCTGGGCGACTGGGTCTCCGCATCCTTGGTTTCCTCTATCAACTCGAAGACAGCACTCACGTGGTACTTCTGGCACCACTCCAGCAAACGGCTCTTGTAGTTGGAGTCGTTGATGGCCACACTGTCCAGATTGATATACTTACCGAGAATACGGTTTTTGACAAACCAGCGGCAATACTCGTATCCACGGTCCAGATACACAGCACCGACAAGGGCTTCAAAGGCATTGCCTGCCATGTAACTGTTGTGCGCCTTACCCATGAGATTACTGCGGATGAGATCGGTCAGTCCCATCTCATCGGCCAGATGCCCAAGGGTCTCACGTTGCACCATCCTGCTTCTCACGCTGGTAAGGAAACCCTCCCTCTTGCCACGGAAATGATTGTAGAGGATATCTCCCACCACGGCATCCAGAATGGCATCGCCCAAATACTCCAGACGCTCATTGTTGGAAAGCCTGCCTCCACCCTCCTTGACAGTCAGACTCTTGTGGGTCAATGCCTGACGGTAGAGATCTATCTTTCGCGGGTAAAATCCCAATATTCCATAAAAAGAACGATAAAGCTGCCTGTCACGTCGGAAAGGCAACCTTATCGCATCTATTATATTTCCTGCTTTCACAGATTCAGCACTATAATATCACAGGAGCCGGCTGCTGCCGGTCTGCATTCATTATTCTATGTACTTCTTGAAAATCACACATGCATTGTGTCCGCCAAAACCAAAGGTATTGCTCAGTGCGGCACGTACCTCACGCTTCTGGGACTGGCCGAATGTGAAATTCAGGTTGTAATCTATCTCGGGATCCTCGTCACCGTGCTCATGATTTATTGTTGGAGGAACAACATCTTCCTTCACTGACATGATGGAAGCTAATGCTTCCACAGCGCCGGCTGCACCCAGAAGATGACCGGTCATGGACTTGGTGCTGCTGATGTTCAACTTGTAGGCATGCTCGCCGAATAGCGATTTGATGGCCTTGACCTCGCTGACATCGCCTACGGGAGTGCTGGTACCGTGAACATTGATGTAATCGATGTCCTCGGGTTTCATACCCGCATCGTCCAGAGCATTCTGCATTACCAGAATTGCACCCAGGCCCTCGGGGTGAGAGGCAGTGATGTGATGTGCATCGGCACTCATGCCGGCACCTACCATTTCTGCGTATATCTTGGCTCCACGTGCCTTGGCATGCTCCAGTTCCTCCAGAATAAGACAGGCGGAACCTTCTGCTATGACAAATCCATCACGGCTGGCACTGAACGGACGACTTGCAGTCTGAGGCGAGTCGTTGCGGGTGCTCAAAGCATGCATTGCATTGAAACCTCCCACTCCGGCTGCGGTGATGGCAGCCTCGGAACCACCGGTCACAATTACGTTGGCCTTGCCCAGACGAATCAGGTTGAATGCATCTGCCATAGCAGTGGTACTGCTGGCACAGGCACTACATGTGATGTAGTTGGGACCATGAAATCCATACTTGATACTGATATGACCGGCACAAATATCAGCAATCATCTTGGGGACAAAGAATGGACTGAACTTAGGACCTATGGTCTCGGCAGTCTTGGAATAAGAAATCACTTCCTCCTCGTATGTCCTCATACCACCAATGCCTACGCCCATTACAACGCCTGCACGGTTTCTGTCCAGAGTTTCCACGTCCATGCCACTGTCCTCCACTGCCATCTGTGCGGCCACAAGGGCAAACTGACAATAGAGGTCCATCTTGCGGGCCTCCTTTCGGTCAATGTATTTGGTAACGTCAAAGTCCTTCACCTCACAGGCAAACTGTGTCTTGAACTTCTCTGCATTAAAATGTGTGATGGGGGCTGCTCCGCTGACACCAGCCAGCATGTTCTGCCATGTTTCCTCGGCAGTATTACCGATAGGTGTAACGGCACCTATACCGGTAACAACAACTCTCTTCAATTCCATATAAAAGGTAAATAGT
>JAFYVX010000103.1 GCA_017558255.1 Bacteroidaceae bacterium | reverse complement strand
GGAAGAGAGATTGCAATACACGGAGATATAGCTGCCGTGACGAACAAGCACGTTCTTGGAACCGGAGAACTGGAACACCGCCGTCACCTCGCCATCAAAGACACAACGAGCGCGAGCACCTGACTTGCCGACATAGTTCACACCCTTATTGTCGAGGGTGACATTCTTAAGTCCGGGAACATTGTACTGACCGAACTTGCCGGATATGCGATACTGCCCCGTGATGGGCACCGGCAAACGCCCCTTGTTTTGAGCAAAAGTACCATTAAGCTTCTGGTCCTCCGCAGTGAGCCAAGAACCGGATGAAGCGGAGGACTTTGAAGGACCTGCGGTTGAGGATGACTTCTTGGTAGATTTGGAGGATGACTTTTTCTGTGCAGCCTTCTTCTGTGCTTCAGCCTTGCGCTTGGCCTCGGCTTCTGCACGCTTGCGGGCTTCCTCTATCTCTTGGGCTATAAGAGCATCTATCTTCTGGTCCAGAGCTGCAAGTTCCTTCTGCTGCCTGAGCACCTTTGTACGCAGATCCTCTTCGCGCTTTTTCAAATTTCTTATGTATTGCTGCTGACGTACCTGTTGGTTGTTGAGTTTGCGACGCTGGCGCATGATCTCCTGCAGCACAACTGACTTATGGCTTTTTGTGGCCAGCAATGAATTCTGAGCATCCATCAGTTGTCCTTGCTTCTGTTGGATCTGGCGACCAAGATCGTGCTGGTAGACAGCATATTCTCTTGCATAACGAGCGCGGCGATACATTTGGGTCAGGTTCCTGGCACTGAGAACGAACACCAATGTATTATGCACCTTGGGGAACTGATAAGAAAAGCGAAGCGCACGAATGTATCTCTGCTTCTTTTGGGTAAGTTCATCATCCAAAGTCTGAATCTCCGAACGCAACATTGTCATTTCCTTCTCCAGATTCTCCAGTTCTCCTTCCATCGCCCGGATATGCTCCAGTCTGTCCTCCAATTGCCTGTCAATATGGTGCAAATATGATTGCCCGTTCTTAACCTCCTTGCCCGTCTTTGCCAAATCCTGCTGCGACTTCTTAAGATTTTTCTGAAGCTGGGTCTTTTGTACCTTTAATTGCTTGACCTTCTTGCTATTCTGAGAATAAACACGCGTGCTGATGCAAAACACCAACAAAAACAATGCAAATATACGACAGAAGATAGGTTTCAATTTCATCGTAGCTAACTATCCCTCTAATAGCAAGGTTATCATTTTCAACACCTGGTCAACTGTAAGTCGGGTATAATTAGATGTATTTATATTAGTGCGCACAACCTCGTTTTGTTCCAACCGATAATTAGACATAGACATTAAAAGACCAAGCGAGTCTGAGCCCTTAGAGAATTTCATAGAGAGTTCCTCCGGCAGACGACGCCCGTCCTGTAGGGAAGAAAAGGAACCATACTTCCACTGCACGCCTTTGACGTCAAAACGATCTGCCTCTCCCCAAAAGATACTTTGCAAATCGTTAAAACTTATCTCACGCCCCAGAAGTTCCGATAACTCCGAATAATCAAATACTGCATACTGACGGGTTGCCTTGCTAACTATAAGCACACTATCCGGAGTCAGCTCCAGGGTTCCAATCTGAATGCCAAGGATGTAAGTCAAATTCAACTGAACCACATCATTGCGCTTCATCTTGAGTCCTCCCCCAACGCTGGAGTTCTTACCCTTTGAATGCTCAAACCTTATATTGGCACGTGCCACGACCGACTCACCAGCCTTCCACTCCGAACTTACCGCAAGCTTGTCCTGCGCTGCCTTGCGTCCAGACGAACAGGAAGCAAGGCCAATTAGCACTAATACACCTATTATATAATAATATACCGGTTTCATCATCTTATTTCAAATAACAGGATTTTGTTAATATCAATCTACCTTACCTTTATAGTATTTCTTCTTCTTGGCCTTTTTATAGAGCATAGGCGTTGCACTATCATCACCACGCCTTACTGCAAGTTCCCAAAGATAAACCGCATAGAGCTGATCGCCACACATCCACGCGATATCACCGGCATGCTCCAGAATCACACTAGATGTATGTTCGTCATTCAAGAGAAACTCCTCAGTACTGTCTCTGGGGACTACCTTATCCATGTATGGCTGGGCCTCCTGGTATTTACCTTTCATGAATAAAATCCATGCATAGGTATCGAGATATGTCCTGTTGTCTGGCTCTGCCTTTATGGTACGGTAACTCAATTCCTCCGCCTTGTCAAGATTCTCATTACGCAAGGACAGGTAATAGGCGTAATTGTTCATACAAAGCACATTTTCCTTGTTGTAAACCAAAGCTGAGTCATAGTCCAAATATGCCTCTTTGTATCTTCCTAACTTATACAGGATATCTCCCTTGGTAGCAAATGCATTTGAAATCACCGCCCTACGCGTTTCCTCCGAACGCGACCTTAGCCCTCTTTCCAAAACCGACAAGGCCTCATCGTAATTATCGTTTTCACAAAGAATCATCCCCAGAAAATAGGAATAGAGCAATTCCTTGGGATGATAGTTGACACCCCTTCTGCATATCTCCTCTAAAGACGCATAGTCTGTACGCTCGACATAATACTGCAAGAGCCATTGGGTTGCCATTTCATTGTCCGGTTCCAGTGCCAGCACACGTGTCATCAGATCTCTAATAGTCCCTTTGGACCTTTGCGAGTATTCTATAAAAGCAGCATACATGGTCAGCAATTCCACATTGGTAGAATCCAGGTGTATGACCTTTTCAAAACGTTCGATTACCCGCTCCACGTCGGCAGAATCTGTGGACATACGCTGAATCATCTGCTGTATAAGCACTACACGCTTGTCTGTTTCCGTTTCCCGAGAATACAAAATGGAGTCCCTTGTGGTTTCGTAAAGGCTATCCTTGCCTACCATTATATAATAGTCAAGCATGGCCATCTGCAACGGAATGTTCTTGGGGTCTTCCCGGCGAACCTGGTCGTAGATCTCCAGTGCCTTCTCGGAATTGCCCAATTGCAAGTAATAGCTGCCCATGTTTACACGATGATAGAGATCCGCCGGATACTCATCGCATAAACTTTGAATTTCGGCAAAGGCACTGACGCTGTCCCCCATCTGCATATACAGATTGAATTTCTCATTGCTCAATTGCGACATCTTACCCTCCAGCACCTCCAAACGGTCCAACGCATTGATAGCATCCTCCAAACGTCCCATGCGCGCATAAATACTGGAAAGGTGGGACAGTACATCCGAACGGCCTCCCTGAAGTTCACTGATTCGTTCCAACAGGGGCAACGCCTCACCCTCGCAACCTTGACGCAAAAGGATAGCAGCCAATGGCTCTATGTAGTAAACATTGCTATCATCAAGCTCCACAGACCTATACATATAATCCAGTCCGACACTATCCTGACGCAAATAAAAATAAATTCGCCCCAACTGGAACAATGCTTCCGGAGAACAAGAATCTATTTCCAAACAATGGTTATACAGGTCGAACGCCCTTGACCATTGTCCTTGCATGCGACTCTTGGTTGCCTCGGCCAAGAAATAGTCCAAACGCGTCTGTGCGAATGAATATTGGCACAAACACATCAATAATATGATATGTAATAATCTCATTTTACGCCACTATGCCCGAAACCACCACTTCCACGTTCTGTTTCATCCAAAACCTCAACAGCAAGCAATTCGGCCTGCTCATAACGCGCAATAACCATTTGGGCAATCCTCTCACCATCGTTGATGACAAAATCTTCCTGGCCCAAGTTTATCAAAATCACACCCACTTCTCCACGATAATCTGCGTCTATCGTACCTGGAGTGTTTAGCACTGTCACACCATGCTTTAACGCAAGTCCGCTACGAGGTCTCACCTGAGCCTCATATCCCTCTGGCAAAGCAATATAAAGACCAGTTGGAACCAGCGTACGCTGCAATGGTTTCAAGACTATAGGTGATTCTATACAAGCTCTCAAATCCATTCCCGCACTACTGGCAGTAGAATATTGGGGCATGGGATGATGCGACTTGTTGATTATCTTAACTGTTATCATATTCTATCAGATTTTTATTCTGCCCTAAAGAGTTGGAATAGACATGCCGTTTATCTTGCGATACATATCCATAGCATACACGTCCGTCATTCCGGATATATAATCCAACACGGCCAATATACGACCATACAAGGTTGGAGACTTTATATCATACTGTGTAGAGACACGATTCACCAATAGCTGAGAAAACGCCTTGTCGGGATGGATGACTGCCTGTACCATCAAGTCCAGCAAAGTGGTTATGACCTTGAAACCGGCAATTTCTATATCTACAACGTCCTTGCTGTTGTATATACGCTGATAACTGACCTTCTCGCAATTACGATATGCCTGTTTGGGAATCTCGTCAATATAATCAATAAGACTACCCTTGAATTCTCCTGCCAATATCTTATCCTCGTTCTCAACAAAGACTCTTACACATTCGGTTTCAAGTGCGTTGATGACACAGGAGCGCAGATAGACTATCTGTTCGTTCCTGTCGTCCACGGTGTTCATGCGCTGAATAATGCGCTCCTTTTGCTGGGGAGAGAAATAAGCGAGCAGCAACTCCTTGGTTTCGTCTGTAGTCAATATCTTCAATTTATGCGCATCCTCTATATCCATGATTTCATAACATATATCATCGGCTGCCTCTACAAGATAAACCAACGGATAGCGTGCATAATGCAATGTGCCATGAGGACTATCGTAGCGGATAATTCCAAGCTCCGCAGCTATGCGCTGATAAGATTCCACCTCTTCTCTAAAGAAGCCAAATTTCCTCTTGCCACTGACAAAATTGCTGCTAAACGGATATTTTACGATTGACGCCAGGGTGCTGTATGTCATTACAAAACCGCCTGGACGGCGCCCCTTGAAATGATGAGTAAGCAGACGAAATGCGTTGGCATTACCTTCGAAATTGATAAGATCGTGCCACTGCTCCTCGGTAAGAGAATCCCCGGTCTCTTCACAGAAATACTCCTTCAGGAAACGTCCTTCGCCCTCGCTAAAAAATGTGCCGATTGCCTTCTCCCCACTATGTCCGAATGGCGGGTTGCCCAAATCATGGGCAAGACACGCGGCAGAGACAATGCTCCCAAGTTCCATAACATTGGTGTCTGCCAATTCCGGATGACGTTTCAGCAACAAGCGACTGACATCATTACCCAACGAACGGCCCACACTGCTTACTTCCAATGAATGGGTAAGTCTGTTATGCACGAAAATGCTGCCAGGAAGAGGGAATACCTGAGTTTTATTCTGCAAACGACGAAAAGGTGCAGAAAAGATCAGTCTGTCATAATCCCTTTGAAATTCCGTTCTGTCGTCCTTGACATGAGGTTGCGCCTCCTGCCCCAACCTCTTATTAGACAATAGCTGCTCCCAATTCATCATTCCTCTAAAGAATAGAATACCTTTCCTGCATCCCGAGCTGCCTTAAAAAACTCCGGATGTTCTGCCGCAAACGAATCGATATGGCGGATACGCTTCTCTGGCAAAATCTCGTCCACTGCTATGAGTATACCAGTCTCCTCAACATCCCCAAACTCTTCATTGATGGCTGTGCCAAACAGTTTCATCGTAGGAGACAAACCCATATAGGCATTTACCAAAGGAGGTATGTTGGTACCGCGATCACGAACCGCCTTATTCAGGATACGGTAGTCTCTCTTAAAATCATCCTCAACAAAAAGTTCTTCAAACTGCTTGACATCGTGCTCATAAGACATCGGTTTGAATGCCTTTATGAGGGATTCGTGGTCAGGAAAGTGCTTGTTCAGGAAATAAATAATCATATCTCTGCTAAGACGGTCATACGAAGGATACATGGTGAACTTGCCAAAAAGGTATCGGACATCTGGTTCAATCACCGTCACTGCCCCCAAACCATCCCAAAGATTATCCAAAGCAAAGAGTCCCTTGGTTCCCATCCTGCTGCTTTGATACTCCAATGTAACAAAAGAGCGACCTAATTCTATAGTCCATGGAGCATAGTCCCTCATGAACTTCTCCGAAAAACGGAACATGTGACTGGTTGCCAGTATTGGTTGTCCGTCTTCGTCCAGCTTCCAGTCACGCCCCAACATATATCTATATCCGCCAAGTATTTCCTCTTCTTCAGGATCCCAGACTATCAACTGCTTATAAGAATTATCGCATGTATCGAACTCGTCCAGGTCCATACTCTTGCCAGAACCGCCTCCTGCAGTACGGAATGCTATTTCGCGAAGCCTGCCTATCTCGCGAAGTGTGTTGGGCGAATCCTGCCAAGTGACAACATACACATCGTTGCCACTTTTGTTTGTACGTCTCAACTTGCGCTCTTCTGTAAGTTCCTGCTTGATCAGTTCCCTGGGAACTTTGGCGATAATTTCTTCCATATATATTGCTTATTCCTTTTTTCGTCCTTGCCTTCTGCCAACAAAGGCACACATCTGCCTATTATTTTATGGTCACAAGCCTACTGTTGATAAAATACTTCCCCTTAGGAAGACCATTCAACCAATTTGTACCTTTATTCAGACGCACAATCAGATAAAAGGTTCCATTATGCGTATAGATTGGCAAAACCTGTTTTTCTGGACTCTCCACCTTAACGGCATGTCCCACAACATTCAACACAACCGGATAAGCCGAGTGTGTCATTCTACCCCGCACGGTCTTGCCATCATCCTTTCTTCGCTGAAGACCAACACTGTCGTAGGCTGACAGTTTATCTACATGGAAACACGCATTTAGCGGAGTAACCGCCATCAGCTCAAACAACATGAGCATCAGGAAAAATATTGCAACAAATCTTTTCATCCTCATCACAAAACTAAGAGTTTAGACAACATGCATATCCTGCTGTCATTTACAAACACATGCGCAAAAATACAAAAAAACTATGATTTTACAAACTTAATGGGCACAAATGTCGCACAAAACACCAGATAAACGACAGGAAAGACGCCAACAGTCTGAAACTACAGGCAGAAACCTATGACTCACCCCTGGCATTCAGACGCAGAAAATCGTCCAAACTGCCACCTTCAATACGTTCAAAACACAACCTGGCTGTCTTAACCGAGCCAAATCCCGCTGACACGCAATCCGTCAATGATGACACCTCACCCCGAAGCACCATACGCTTCAGTTCTGCTACCCGGTAAGCAGTGATATACTCATGAACATTGTTGTGCCCTTGGCTACGAAGGCACTGAAGCATAAGCTGGCGGTTTATACCTGTGGCCTCACACAATCTGTCTCTGGTAAAACCATTGGCAGTCCACTCGGACTTGTTCTGCTGCATCCATAGTTGAAGTCGCATATACCTGCTATGGTTCTGCTCATTAAAGTCACTCTGGCGCTTGTCTTCATCAGACATGAGAGCCGCTGCTGCGTCTGTAACCTTGCCTTCTACCGGTTCGAGAACAATCTCGGGGTGCGGCATCTTCTGCATAAGGGTCTCCATCGTATGACATACCCAAAAGAAATTCAACAAAGTAAAGACAACTATGTATGCACACAGAAGAACAGGCGTATAGTTCAACGCTGTATACAGATATAGTATGACAGAAAGGATCAATACAACGGTATAGGCAAGCAACAACGCCGGAATATTACTTTTATACGCCAATTGCTTGGGCAGGAAGACAATGTTAAGCACGTAGGCCAACCCAAGCAACAATGCCAGAAAACGAAGGACCAGCTCCAAGGAAAGCGCCTTGCTGAAAAGTTCTCCAAAAGAATACACCTTTGTCAACAGACCCGAAGAGTGCATGGCCAATACATAGGCTATAGCGAGCACCACAATGGGAGAGGCATACTTTATCATTCGCCCCCACTGCAAATAACCAGGCATAGCGATACCAAGTGCATAGATACTCTGGAGATATGTACCGACAACAAGCATCAGCAACATATACGGGTTCAATATACCGGGACTACCTGCCGCAACTTCCTGCCCAAAAACAGCAACAACCGAAATTACGGCAAAGAAAATCGCCAGCATCCATGCCAAACTCAAATACTGTACCCTATGATATGCCAGTATGCCCATTAGACACATTCCCACAAAATGCGCTATGGCGCAACACGAGAATGTCAATGTTACTATGATTGCATCAATGCTCATTTCGAAACAAAGATAGTGAAAAATCCCTTCGCACACAAATTAAACCAAACTTTTTCTGTTCAAAGCAAAGTGCATTTGGCAAAATGAACCACAACATTCGTACTTTTAAACAAAAACATGAACAACCGGCACACCAAAATATTTTCAGTGTAATTAAGCAGATCAGGCAATCATTCCTCCTTTAGCACTTACTTTATGACGTCTTTGGGGCACTTACTGCTCACTTGCTCTACCACTGCCCTTGTAATACGAACATCCGCAACCGGCCTGTCTTTATCGTCAGTAGGAAGTGCCTGGATTTTCTCCACCACGTCAAGCCCTTCTATCACCTGACCAAACACCGTATAGGAGCCATCAAGATGAGGAGTGCCTCCATACATTTGATAATCACTGATCATGAAGCGATCCAGTTCAACACCACGCTCTTCCAGATAGGCAATAGACTTCTTCATTTCCGCAGGCTTCATTCGCTTTCCCCAGACAATATAGAACTGCGAACCGCTACTACGAAAGTCTGGGTTTACATCGTCACCCTCACGAGCCGCAGCCACACTTCCACGAACATGGAAAAGATCGGGAAAAACTATCTCTGCCGGAATAGTATATCCGGGACCACCTTCTCCAATAAGCGATTCACACTCCTGCTGCTTACTATACGGATCTCCAGTTTGAATCATAAAGTCCTCTATGATACGATGGAAAAGCACGCCGTCATAAAAGCCGTCAGCAACCAGACGCAGGAAATTATCCCTGTGCTTAGGAGTCAGATCGGATAAGGCTATGCGTATCACACCCTCGGTTGTCTCCAACCTAACCACACTTCTTTTCTCCTTTTTAGCAGCGACAACCGGCAGACACATCAAAACCAGCAAAAGCAATGCCAAAAGAAAACCGGCACCAGTACGATTCCCATCCATAAACAGTTCTATTTGGTTTATCAACTGCAAAGATAGAAATATCCCCCCACCAAACAAACCATTGGCACAACTAATTACATCCACACCACTAAAAATGCACGTAATTCATTGAAATCCTCGCTTTCATCGGGTATTATCATCAACACAAAGAAAGCGCACAAAGACACGCACGGAAAAACTTATTCATACTGAGAAAAATATTTAAGAAAAGAAGTGGGGAATTGTGGGGAAATTCATATCTTTGTAGCAAAAATCAGTTAATAAGGTACGCATACATGAGATTCACCGGCAACATAGACGCCAAAACCGACGAGAAAGGGCGCGTGTTCATCCCCGCTTCCTTCCGCAAGCTGATACAGCAAGCCGACCTCGACAGCATGATTCTGCGCAAGGACATTTTCCAGCAATGCCTGGTCTTGTATCCGGAAAGCATCTGGCACGAAATGGTGGATGCCATCACTCAGCGCACCAACCCTTTTGACAGCAAAGGCAGAGCCGCATTGCGAGGTTTCGTTGCCGGCGCCGAGAAAATAAGCATAGATGCCAACGGACGCATACTCATCCCGCGCCGCTACCTGGAAGCTGCCGACATCCGAAACGAGGTACGATTTATCGGCATGGACAATTCCATCGAGATCTGGAACAGGCAAAAGGCTGAGGAGTTGCTGGACAACCCCGAATCTTTGGCTGAAAATCTGGAAACACTAATGAATACCACTGCACATGAATCCTGATTGTTACCACATCCCCGTACTGCTGGAAGAATGCATAGAGGGGTTAAACATAAAGAGCAACGGCATATACCTGGACCTGACCTACGGAGGTGGCGGTCATAGCAAAGAAATCATCAAACACCTGTCTCCAGAAGGGCATCTTTATGGATTTGACCAAGACCTGGATGCCATGAGCGGAGCCATCAGCGACGATCGATTCACCTTTGTACGCAGCAACTTCCGTTACATCAAAAACTGGATGCAGTACTATGGTGTAGAACAGGTAGACGGCATCCTGGCTGACCTGGGAGTGAGCAGTCACCATCTGGACGACGGCGGAAGAGGTTTTTCTTTCAGATACGATGCTCCGTTGGACATGCGCATGAACCGAGCTGGCAGAATCTCCGCAAAGAACATTATAGCAGAGTACTCGGAAGAGCAGCTTGCCGACGTATTCTATTACTACGGCGAACTGAAACAAAGCAGACGAATAGCCTCTGCCATAGTCAAGGCAAGAGCAGCGGAAGGGATAGAAACCACAGGACGACTGGCAGAAATAGCCTCACCGCTACTTGGCTATGACCGAGAGAAGAAGGACCTGGCACGACTCTTTCAAGCACTAAGAATCGAGGTAAACGGCGAAATGAAAGTTCTCAGGCAAATGCTAAGCAATGCCACCGACATACTTGCCCCTGGTGGTCGACTTGTAGTCATGACGTATCACAGTCTGGAAGACCGCATCGTCAAAAACCACATCAAAGGCACAGACCAAAAGAACAAGGAACATACCGATGTCCAGTCACTGATTTTCGGACAGAGCAAACAGACACTAAAGGCCATTAACAAAAACGTGATTACAGCTTCGCAAGAAGAACTCAGCAGTAACCCAAGAAGCAGGTCAGCCAAACTACGTATAGCAGAAAAATCATGAGGGAGAAGAAGGACAACAAACATACAAACGCAGTCAGCAAGGGTAAAGAAAGACTATTCTCGTTGCTGAACAGCAACTCAGAGGACGAGATTGCCCTGAAACAATGGAAAAGCGTTATCCGTCAAATGAGCATTGACGGCCAATGGTTCAAAAGGCATATCGGCCTAATGCTTCTCATTGTGGCCGGCATCATCGTGTACATCACATGCCGATACCAAGCCCAGCAGGAAATCATCCTGGAAGAACAACTAAAATTAGAATTGCAAGACTGGAAGTTCAAATCTCTCACAAGAAGCAGCGAACTAACCCTAAGGACAAGACAAAGCCAGATAGAAAGCGCATTGAAAAACTTCAACGACAGCACCTTAAAAGTAAGCACAGTATCTCCCTACACCATAACCATCACACAAGAATAGCCACAACCCTTCAATGAAACCAGACAAGAACAACAGCATAAAGCGCTTCCGCATCATATTCTTCTCAATCTGCTTGGTCGGCATATACATAACAAGTTCTGCCTTGTATACCATGCTGACCAAAGAAGAATATTGGACTGAAGTCAGCAAAAAGTTCATTCGCCAGAACATCGTCATACCAGCCACACGTGGCAACATTTATGACAGCAAGGGCAGATTGATGGCCGGGTCTGTCCCAGAATATCGTCTGTACATGGACTATGTCGTTATCGACAAAGACAGCGCTGCACGATGTAAAGCACAACATTGGCGCGACTCTGTCTTCACGGCTACTCTCGACACCATTTCAGAAGGATTGGCAAGGATTTTCCCTGACAACCACAGAAGCCACAAGGAAAACGTCAAGTGGTTCCGCAACAGACTCCTTGAAGGCAAAAAAAGAAAAAGCCATGCATGGCGTATTTACCCACGCAATGCCACCTATATACAGTACAAGGAGTGCAAGGAACTTCCTCTATTCAAAGAAACCGCATACAAGGGAGGTTTCTACACAAAAACAATCATGCAAAGAAAGCATCCTTATGGATCTCTTGCTTCAAGAACACTCGGTAGTCTGAGGACAGACTCCAATGCTGCCAAAAACGGTTTGGAACTTAGCTATGACAGCATACTCAGAGGTAGGGATGGTATAAGCCATAGCATGAAGGTACGTAACAAGAGGGTACGCATCATTGATGTGGAAGCGGAAAATGGCCATGATCTCATGACAACTATAGACGTTGACATTCAGGACATGGCCGAGAAGGCACTCGTCTCCAAACTCAAGGAACCGTCAGTAAACGGTTCTCTGGGCATGGCCATAGTCATGGAAGTTGCCACTGGAGAAATAAAGGCAATCGTAAACATGCATCGAGGCAAAGACGGCAACTACCATGAAATGAAAAACAGTGCCATTAGCGATCTCATGGAACCTGGTTCCACCTTCAAAACAGCCAGCATGATGTTGGCACTGGAAGAAGGCAAGGCCACACTAAACACCAAGGTTGACTGCAACAAGGGCATCTTCCCCATGCATGGACGACAGATGAAAGACCACAACTGGCACCGTGGCGGTTATGGTGTACTCACATTTTCACAAATACTGGAGTATAGCAGCAATATTGGCGTTAGCCGTATTATTGACAACGCATACAAAGATTCTCCCCAGGCATTTGTCGACGGCCTTCGCAAAATGGGAGTTGGCATGCCTTTGAATCTACCCTTTATGGGCAAGGGCGAACCCGTTATTCCCCAACCGAATAGCAAGAGAAGATATTGGAGCAAATCCGACCTCCCGTGGATGAGCATTGGATACGTATCACAACAGCCGATCATCAGCACTCTGGCCTTCTACAACGGAATCGCGAATGGAGGAAAGTTGGTGAAACCCAAATTTGCAAAAGCAGAATTAGTAGATGGACAGGTTGTCCGGGAATTCCCTACAGAAGTAATGATAGAGCAAATGTGCAAACCATCTACTCTCAAGGACATACAATTCTGTCTGAACAACGTGGTTAGCATAGGACTCGGGAAAAAGGCAGGCAATGGAGGCAAATTGTTCCAGGTCAGCGGAAAAACCGGAACGGCACAGATAGCCAGCGGCAAGAAGGGTTATCACAGCGGAACAAGGAGATACATGGTCAGTTTCTGTGGATACTTCCCTTCGGAAGCACCAAAGTATAGTTGCATAGTCTGTATCGTCAAGGATGGTCTGCCTGCATCTGGTGGCGGACAATGCGGACCTGTTTTCAGTCAAATATCCCAGTTCATCATGGCGCAGAGTTTCAAACGCGACGTCTCGCAACTTGCCGATAGTTTGTCTGTATTTACACCTGACGAGAAAACATCCCGTAGCAACGACGACAAAGACCTCGTCACCGTACCCGACGTAGAGGGAATGGGAGCAAAAGACGCTGTTTTCATACTTAAGAAAAGAGGCCTTGATGTAAGTCTGCAAGGCACAGGAGAAGTCAAGTCGCAAAGCATCCCCAGCGGAAGCCCAATAACCAAAGGACAGAAGATAAAACTGATTTTGGGATAGCATACGAATAACCATATATTATATAAATAAGGTATATGACCATACAAGAACTTACACTTGGCCACAAACCATTAGAGGTGCATGGCAATATCAATACAGAAATCACTGGAATAGAACTTGATTCCAGAAAATGTTCTGCAGGAACCGCTTTCGTTGCTATTAGGGGGACGCAGGCAGATGGACATGCCTATATACCCAAAGCAATCAGTCTGGGCGCCAACTGTATCATATGCGAGACTTTGCCAGAAAACCTGGAACAGAATGTTGTTTACCTCGTTTATGAAAATACAGGTGATATCGTAGGTCCTTTGGCCACTACATTCTACGGCAATCCGACGAAAAGGATGAAACTGGTTGGTGTTACCGGCACGAACGGCAAGACAACCATAGCCACTACATTATATAATATAATCCGCCGCATGGGGATAAAAGCCGGTCTATGCAGCACGGTATGTAACTACATTGATGGGGAGGCAGTTCCAACCGAATGCACCACACCCGACCCTATCACATTGAACAGGCTGCTGGGACAAATGGCAGACAAAGGGTGCGAATACGCCTTCATGGAGGTAAGCAGCCATGCCGTAGACCAAAAGAGAATAGCCGGACTGACTTTTACAGGAGGTGTATTCACCAACCTCACACGCGACCATCTTGACTACCACAAGACCTTTGAAAATTACAGAAACGCTAAGAAGGGGTTCTTCGACATACTGCCTAAAGATGCCTTTGCCATCACCAACTCCGACGATAAGAACGGAATGTTCATGACACAAAACACAAAGGCTACCATCAAGACATACTCCATCAGAGGAGCAGCTGATTTTCATGCTAAAGTTCTTGAGGAGAGTTTTGAAGGCATGAACCTTGACATGAACGGCACTGAGGTTTTCGTCCAGTTCGTAGGTCGTTTCAACGTTCAGAACATCCTTGCAATATACGGTGCTCTGTGCATGATGGGTATTGAGAGCCAGGAGGCCCTCATACAACTAAGCGCCATGAAACCCGTCAACGGACGATTTGAGACATTCCGCTCCACTAATGGCGTAACTGCTGTAATAGATTATGCCCACACTCCCGATGCCCTAAGCAATGTGCTCAGTACCATAAACGAGGTTCTTGCCGGCAAGGGAAAATGCTGGACCGTGTGCGGTGCAGGCGGAAACAGAGACAAAGGCAAACGACCGCTCATGGCACAGGAGGCAGCGAGGCAAAGTGACCGCGTCATAATAACAAGCGACAATCCGCGCGACGAGGAACCTCAAGACATCATCAATGACATGCTGGCAGGACTCAGTCAAGATGAGATGAAAAAGACTATCAGCATAGTAGACCGAAGGGAAGCAATCAGAACCGCATGCCTGATGGCACAAAAAGGAGATGTCATACTTGTTGCCGGCAAGGGACATGAAGACTACCAGATAATAAAAGGTGTGAAATATCATTTCGACGACCATGAGGTAGTGCGCGAAGCATTCGGCATAGCCTAAACATAACAATACTATCAGACCTGTAAGACATGCTATATTATCTTTTCAGATATTTGGAACAATTCGGGATTAGCGGAGCCGGAATGTGGCAATACATCTCTTTCAGAGGATTGCTCACGCTGGTCATGAGTCTGCTTATCTCCATGTGGCTTGGACAACATTTCATCGAATGGATGAGAAATCGCAACATCAGCGAATCTCAAAGAGATGCAAGCATCGACCCATATGGTGTGGAAAAGAAAGGAGTTCCCACCATGGGCGGATTGATAATCATTGTTGCAATTATCATCCCATGCCTGATGCTTGGGCGCTTGCGCAACATCTATATGCTCCTCATGCTGGCAACAACAGCATGGTTAGGATTTATCGGTTTTCTGGACGACTACATAAAATTAAAAATAAACAAAGATGGTCTCAAACCCATCTACAAACTTGCAGGACAGGCCATCTTGGGACTTACAGTCGGACTGACACTTTGGTTAAGTCCCGATGCTGTGATACGCGAAAACATCACTATCACACGTCAGGGCGCAACAGAAACTGTAATACACAAGAGCGAACCTGTCAAGAGTACCATTACAACCATCCCCTTTGTAAAGAACAACAACCTCAGTTACAGCAACCTTTTCCACTTTTTAGGGAAATACAGGACTGCAGCCGGTTGGGTCTTCTTTGTCTTTCTGGTAACATTCGTGGTAATGGCTGTCAGCAATGGCTCTAACCTGAACGACGGCATGGACGGAATGTGTGCCGGAAATTCAGCAATCATGGGAGTTGCACTGGCTATACTTGCCTACGTTTCCAGCCATATCGAACTTGCCGGTTACCTCAATATCATGTTTGTACCAGGCTCTGAGGAAGTGGTAGTTTTCATGCTTGCCTTTGTTGGAGCATTAATCGGCTTCCTCTGGTACAATGCATATCCTGCACAGGTTTTCATGGGCGACACGGGTAGCTTGGCCATAGGAGGAATCATAGCTGTTACTGCCATCATCATTCACAAGGAACTTCTCCTCCCAGTAATCTGCTTTGTGTTTGTCATGGAGAGCATCAGCGTCCTACTACAAACCAATGTGGCTAAGATGGGCAACAAGAGAGGCAAGAAATGGAGAGTGTTCAAAAGAGCCCCGATTCACGATGCCTTCAGGATAAAGCCTGGGCAACTAAGCAGTGAACTGAAGATTTTCTTCAATTGGCCCAGTGGTTGCTGGTTGGAGAGCAAAATAACGACGAGATTCTGGATTGTTACCATTCTGATGGCTGCCCTTGCCATTGTAACACTAAAAATGAGATGACGAGATGAAAAAAATAGCAATATTAGGAGCAGCCGAAAGCGGAGTAGGTGCTGCCATACTGGCGCAGAAACAAGGTTATGATGTCTTTGTAAGCGACATGGCAATTATCAAGCCGCACTACAAGGACATGCTAAACGATCATGGCATCAATTGGGAAGAAGGACAACATTCTTCTGAAAAAATACTGGATGCCTCGGAAATCATCAAAAGTCCGGGCATCCCCGACAATGCACCCATTGTGGCCCAAGCCGTCCAACTTGGCATTCACATAATCAACGAAATAGAATTTGCTGGCCGCTACACCAATGCAAAGATGATTTGCATTACCGGAAGCAATGGCAAGACCACAACAACAAGTCTCATATATCACATTCTGAAGAATGCGAACTACAACGTTGGTCTGGCAGGAAACATCGGACGTTCACTTGCCCTGCAGATTGCCGAAGGGTGCACCTTCGATCATTATGTTGTGGAGTTGAGCAGCTTCCAGTTGGACAACATGTATGATTTTCATGCAAACATTGCCGTTCTCCTCAATATCACGCCGGACCATCTGGACCGCTACGACAATGACATGCAGAAATATGCTGACTCTAAGATGAGAATCATACAGAACCAGCAGGAAAACGATTCCTTCATCTATTGGGCAGACGATCCCATCATCAAGAGAGAATTGGAGAAATATGGCATCAAGGCCCAGAAGTGCCCATTCTCCATACTGAGCAAAAAAGGGATGATCGGGTACATTGAAAATGGGACATACACGCTGGAGACACCGACTCCCTTCAACATGGAGCAGGAATCACTTTCCTTGAACGGCAAACACAACATGTACAACTCTCTGGCTGCAGGCATTGCTACACGCATAGCTGGCGTCAGTGACAAAAATCTAAGGGAAAGCCTGTCTTGTTTCGAAGGGGTGGAACACCGATTGGAGAAAGTGGCAACCGTTGGCGGCGTATTATACATCAATGATTCAAAGGCAACGAATGTCGATGCCTGTTGGTATGCCCTTGAAAGCATGACACGACCAACCATACTTATAATAGGTGGCAAGGATAAGGGCAACGACTACGAGGCAATCAGGGAGTTAGTGGCAGAAAAATGCGCTGGCCTTGTATTCCTTGGAGCGGACAACAGCAAACTGCACAATTTCTTCGACCCTATGGGCATCCCTACATACGACACACACAGCATGAAGGAATGCATTGAGGCATGCAACAAATTGGCAAAGCCAGGATATACCGTACTGCTTAGTCCGTGCTGCGCAAGCTTTGACCTGTTCAAGAACATGGAAGACAGAGGCGAACAGTTCAAGGAGTTGGTAAGAAACCTTTGAGTTAGACAGACCGGATTCAATCACAGAAAGCAAACATAAACCAACATGAACAACTGGAGCAAGAAAAACTTTCAGGAAAACGGACTTATGCAGGGCGACATGGTCCTTTGGATGGTATTCCTCCTATTGTGCTTCATTTCCGTAATAACCGTATATAGCGCTTCCAGCAACATGACATACAGCACCGGAAAGTATTGGGCACCTGTCATGCGCCACGGCATCTTCCTGCTCACCGGTGTGGGTTTCACATGGGTGCTGCACATGTTGCCATGCAAGCTGTACAAGATATTGGGACTTGGAATAATGCTCTTTTCATATTTACTATTGGCATGCGCATTATTTGCAGGCAAGATAAACGGTGCATCCAGATGGGTGGGCATAGGCGACTTTACATTCCAACCCAGTGAAATCGCAAAATTGGGACTGGTAATGACCACGGCCTTTATCTTCAGCGTGTTCCGAAACAAGGACGGAGTAAGTTCTTTCGGCGTAAAATTGGCTGTCATCAACATTGGACTGACACTGATGCTCATTGTCACGGAAAATCTCAGTACCGCTGCCATCATATTTGTGGTGATGTTCCTCATAGCATTCTATGCACAGGTTTCGACCAAGATTCTTGCATGGGTAGGTGGTTCACTTGCCGCCATCGCCATTGCCGGATACCTTACAGCCATAAGCATACCCCAAGACACGCTCAACAGCTGGGCAAAAAGTGACGGCATCTTGCATCGTGTCCCCACTTGGGTAAATCGACTGAAAAGCGAAAATGTTCTGCCGGAAAACCCTAAAGACTACAACACTTCCAACAACGTACAGGTCACACATGCGCAAATTGCCATTGCCACATGCGGCATAGTGGGCCGAGGTCCGGGCAACTCAATCGAACGAGACTTCCTGCCACAGGCATTTTCTGACTTTATATATGCCATCATTATTGAGGAAGGCGGTATTTTTTCAGGTGGACTCGTAATGTTTCTATATCTGCTCCTATTATATCGTGCTCTGAGAATTGCCCAACGATGCAAATCACTGTTCCCTGCATATCTCATCATGGGATTGTCTCTCATGCTTGTCATCCAGGCTATGGTGAATATGGCCGTTGCCGTGGGGGTATTCCCAGTAACGGGGCAACCGCTACCCTTAATCAGCCGAGGTGGTACAAGCACCTTTGTAAACTGTGCCTATTTAGGCATTATGCTTAGCGTGAGTCGCTCTGCACGGCAAGTAGAAGAAGCAAAGGATGAAAAAATAGCTGAACCAGAAGTACAAACCACTTGATCATGATGCAAAATCCAAGAATCATCATAAGCGGAGGCGGAACCGGCGGACATATTTTCCCGGCGGTTAGCATTGCAAATGCCATCAAATCGCTTCGCCCCGATGCCGAAATTCTCTTCGTAGGTGCCATGGACCGCATGGAGATGCAGCGTGTCCCTCAGGCAGGATACAAAATCGTAGGACTGCCTGTCAAAGGACTCATACGCCCTCTTTGGAATCCCAAAAACATCGGAATACTGATAGACTTCCTGAAGAGCAAGAGGCTGGTCAGGAAAATCATCCGCGACTTCAAACCTAATGTTGCTGTAGGTGTTGGAGGCTATGCCAGTGCAGCTACGTTGAATGCCGCCTACGATCTTGGCATCCCCTGCCTCATACAGGAACAGAACAGCTTTGCCGGACTCACAAACAAGACACTGGCCAGGAAAGCCAGCAAAATATGCGTTGCCTACGAAGGGATGGAACGTTTCTTCCCAGCCGACCGCATTCTTCTCACCGGCAACCCTGTCCGCCAGAATCTGCTGTCACCATCGTTAAACAAGGAAGAGGCATGCGCACATTTCTCCTTCAACTCCAACACTCCCACGGTCCTGCTCATAGGCGGCAGTCTGGGTGCACGCACCCTTAATGAGAGCGTGCTCCATTCACTGAAGGAAATCAAAGACTCAAACGTGCAGTTCATCTGGCAAACCGGCAGTTACTACAAGGAACACATCGCACAGGAAATACAAAAGCACGGCCAACCGTCAAATCTATATGTTACGGACTTTATCCGCTCCATGGACATGGCCTACAAGGCCGCGGACCTGGTCATAAGTCGTGCAGGAGCCAGCAGCATCAGCGAACTTTGCCTGTTGGGAAAACCCAGCATCTTTGTGCCCAGCCCTAACGTTGCCGAAGACCATCAAACACACAATGCGATGGCACTTGTCAGAAAGGATGCTGCTCTCATCGTCAAAGACTCCGAGGCAGAGGACAAACTTATTCCACTTGCGCTGAAAACTGTCAAAGATACACCTCTACTGAATTCACTTGGCAAAAATGCCCTTAGCATGGCATTCGTCAATTCGGACCAAAAGATTGCACAGGAAGTTCTACAATTAATCGTCAACAAATAATTTCACACATGCAAGCAGTATATTTCATAGGCATTGGTGGCATAGGCATGAGCGCCATAGCCCGTTATTTCCTCAATTCAGGCGTTTTCGTTGGTGGATACGACAAAACTCCTTCGGCACTGACAGAAACCTTGGAAAAGGAAGGGGCTGTAATCCACTATGAAGACAACGTATCCCTTATCCCACAGGAATGCTTGCATAAAGACGATTGCCTCGTTGTGTACACTCCTGCCATACCGGGAACTCATAGCGAACTCAATTACTTTAAGGACAACGGTTATGATATGCAGAAACGCGCCCAGGTCCTTGGTACCCTCACACGTTCGCTGAAAGGTTTGTGCGCTGCTGGCACCCACGGAAAGACTACAACCTCAAGCATTGCAGCACACATCCTCCACCAGAGCCACATAGGATGCAACGCTTTTCTGGGAGGTATAACCAAGAACTATGGCACCAACTACATCCTTTCCAAGGATAGCCCCTACGTTGTGATTGAAGCTGACGAATTTGACCGTTCCTTTCATTGGCTCACGCCCTGGGCAACCGTAATCACATCCACAGATGCCGATCATCTCGACATATACGGAACTGAGGAGGCATATCTGGAGTCATTCCGTAAGTACACCAGTCTGATTATACCCGGTGGCAGCCTCATACTGCATACCGACCTGAAACTGAAACCTGCGCCACAAGAAGGCGTAAGAACATACACCTACAGCCGCGAGAAGGGAGACTTTCATGCCAGGAACATCTGCATCGGCAACGGACGCATCACCTTTGACCTCGTTTCACCCATTGAGGATATATCCGACATAGAACTTGGTGTGCCTGTTGCCATAAACATCGACAATGGCATTGCCGCCATGGCACTTGTACAGATTGCCGGTGCAACAGCCGACGAAATACGCAAAGCAATGCTCAGTTTCGGTGGTGTGGACAGACGTTTCGATTTCCACGTCCGCAGAGAGGATATGGTATACATTTCCGATTATGCACACCACCCCGAAGAAATACGTCAAAGCATACTCAGCATCAAACAACTATACAACGACCGCAGGATCAAGGCAATATTCCAACCGCACCTGTATAGCCGCACCCAGGATTTCTACAAGGAATTCGCCGACGCCTTGTCACTTCTCGACAACGTCGTTCTTCTGGATATCTATCCTGCCCGCGAAGAACCCATTCCCGGCGTGACATCACAGTTGATATATGACAACCTTCGTCCAGGCATCAGAAAATCCTTGTGCCACAAGGAGGATATTCTTGATTGCATCAAAGAAAAGGACTTCGACGTACTGGTCACCTTAGGTGCCGGCGACATAGAGAACTACGCAAAGGAGATAACGGATATCCTCAACAACTGATACAATGAAAATTCTCATAAAGATCATACTGCTTACAGGTATTCTCGGATATCTTGTCTTTGCCTTTACCACCCTCTCTCACGACGAGGAACAGCGTATTTGCATTGGCACGGAGATCATCCTCGAGGACTCTACAGGCAATTTCGTCAACAGGCAGTTCGTTGAGCAAATCATTGTTCAAAGCAAGTGCCCCATACAAGGCAGGAACATCAAGGACATTGACATCAGAACCATTGAGGCAAGCATACAAAACAGTCCATACATAGATTCCGTTGCATGTCACTACACGTCCACAGACATCTTGTGCATACGTGTTCTACCCAGAAAACCGGTCCTGCACGTAATGAGCGACAACGGAGAAAAATACTATATGGACATCAACGGCAACGATATGCCAACAGACATATTCCTCCAGGACCTGTGCCTGGCTACAGGAGACATTTCAAAAGAATATGCCAAGGAGCACCTTGTCCAGATTGCCGTTTACGTAAACACACACGCTCCATGGAACAAGGAGATACAGCAGATTCATGTCAGAAGTCCCAAACACATTGAAATCACCCTGTCCACGGGCAGTCATACTGTAGTTCTCGGAGAACCCACCGACATTCAGGGCAAGCTCAACAGACTGCAAAACTTCTACGAGGAAGGATTGAACAAGGTTGGCTGGAACAAATACAGCATCATAGACTTGAACTACGCCGATCAAATCGTTTGTACCAAGAAACAAAAAAAATAAAGACACAATATACTATGGCAGCAGAAAAGCACACCATCGTAGCACTGGAGTTGGCAACAACATCCATCCGTGCTATTGCAGGACATCGAATGCCGGATGGCACCATGCAAGTACTGGCATTTGCAGAAGAAAACGCATCTAACTGCATCCGCAAAGGCATTATCGACAACATTGACAAGACCACGCAAGCCATTTCGCGTGTTCTTGGTCAATTGAGTTTACAATTAGGTCAGACAATTTCACGTGTCTATGTGGGACTCAACGGTCAGTCCCTCCACTCTGTACAGAATCGCATCCAGAGGTCCTTCAGCGAAAAGAAACAGATCACCAACGCTCTGATCGACGAACTCATGGACACAAACCGCGGTGTGGTGTACACAGACTCCCAGATACTTGAAGTCATACCCCAGGAATACAAGGTCGGCAATCGTGCCGAGACTGACATTGTGGGCATGCAGGTGGAACAGATGGAGGCCAATTTCCTCAACATCATAGCAAGGAATTCCTTGGCAGAGAACATCGAGAAATGCGTCAATGGTGCCGGTTTTGAAGTTGCCGAACTGCTCATCACTCCCCTGGCCCTGGGCGACACTATACTCAATGCAGCCGAGAAACGTTCCGGTTGTGCCATAGCCGACATCGGCGCAGATACCACCACAGTAGGTTTCTATACAAAGAACATACTCCGCAAACTTGTTGTCATCCCACTTGGAGGCAACAATGTCACAATGGACATAGCCAAATGTCTGAAGACTGAAATCGAAGAGGCAGAAATGCTCAAACTGAAGTATGGCCGTGCGTGGGCAGAAAATCAGGACACAGCCTGCAACAACATAATCAACTACTCTCACGACAGGGAAATCAGCGAAAGCAGTCTCATCGATATCATCGAGGCCCGATATGAGGAGATTCTGTGCAACATCTGGGCACAGATCGAGGACGACAACGACAAGCTCACCTCCGGCATTGTCTTTACCGGTGGTGCAGCACAGGTACGCCATCTTAGCGATGCCTTCTCTTACATTACAAAATGCGGCAAGCAGACACGTGTTGTCAAGGGACTCCCCAGCGACATCAACACCGCCGGTGGTGTTTACATCCCCGACAACGGCCGCCTGAACAGCATCCTTGCATTGCTCATGCATGGAGACCAGAATTGCATTGTCCAAATCAGCACACCCAGTACACCCATAGTTGAGAGCGAACCGTCAGGAGAAGACACCACAACAGCAGGTCAGACAAACAGTGGCAATAATCCTGACGACGGCAACAATGCCGGTGAAGGGGAACCAGAAGTTCCAGCCGAGGACACACCAAAGAAAAAACGCAGCATATGGGGGCTGCTGAAGAAAGCCCTTACAGACGATGACGAAGAAGAAACCACTATTTCCTAATACATTTTAATATATAATAATATGGGTGAAGATATGAATTTCGATATGGGACTTCCCATTGTTGACCTTCCGCAGACCAACAACTGCATAATCAAGGTCATCGGTGTCGGCGGTGGTGGCGGAAATGCAGTAAACCACATGTACCGCGAAGGCATACATGATGTCTCCTACGTTGTCTGCAATACGGACAAGAAGGCGTTGGACGACTCCCCTGTCCCCAACCGTCTGCAATTAGGTCCTGGTCTTGGAGCCGGCAACATGCCCGAAAAGGCCCGCAGGATTGCGGAAGAAAGCATTGATGCCATCAACACCATGCTCAACGACGGCACTCGCATGGTATTCATCACCGCCGGCATGGGTGGTGGTACCGGCACAGGTGCAGCCCCCATCATTGCACGTTGCGCAAAAGAAGCAGGCATTCTCACTGTGGGCATCGTCACCATTCCCTTCAAATTCGAGGGCATGCCCAAGATCAACCAGGCTCTGGACGGAGTTGAGGAAATTTCCAAGCACGTGGACGCTCTTCTTGTTATCAACAACGAACGCCTGCGCGAAATATATCCTGGACTCACTGTCATGAATGCATTTGCAAAAGCCGACGACACCCTCACCGTTGCAGCCAAGAGCATTGCAGAAATCATCACCATGCATGGCATCATGAATCTGGACTTCGAGGATGTCACCACTGTACTGAAGGATGGTGGGGTTGCCATCATGAGCACTGGTTATGGCGAAGGAGAAGGCCGTGTGACCAAAGCGCTTACCGAGGCTCTCACCTCACCCTTGCTCAATCACAACGACATCTTCAACTCCAAGAAGGTACTTCTCAACATCAACTTCTGTGCCGATGACGAACACACCTCTCTCATGATGGAGGAAATGAACGAGATACATGACTTCATGGGCAAATTCCGTCAGGACGTGGAAACCAAGTGGGGATTGGCCACAGACTCCACTCTCGGCAACAAGGTAAAGATCACTCTTCTTGCCACAGGATTTGGTCTGCAGACTATAAGCGGTATGAGTTCATACCAAGAGGAAAAGATTGGCAAACTGAGCGACGAAGACAAAAGGAGACAGAAAACCCGCGACGAACTTATTGGCATCTACTATTCAGACGAGAACAATACCTCCAAGCATCGTCACAACAACATATTCATCTACACCGCCGAGAATATGGACAACGAAGATATCATCTCACGTGTCGATGCCACCCCCACATGTCGTCGCACCAAAGACGACCTCAACCGTCTGAAGAACGAGGCAAGCGAATAAACTACGAGAATAGTTCGCGCAGAACATCCAGGCTCTGCAACTTACCAAACGCCGGCACATGTATGCGATAATACTGCAACAGTATATCCAACATGTGCCGGCGTTCGCTATTGGATAAAGCCAACAGATGCATGTTGGAGTAATCCATATCCAACAGCACAGGTATCAATTCAGCCTCCTTGGGCTCTACATACTGGCCATGTTCAGGTATCAAAGGACAGTAACAGGCGTTTTTCAGGTCATATACCATCCCCTGCCCTGCACCATCCGTACCGGGCATTATACCCAGGAAGCGTGTCATCCTTATCATTAGGAAAAGATGGAAGTACGATAGTCCTTCCGTTGCCTCGTCAAACCAGCACAACGAATTCTCCAGAAAACAGAACAGTTCCAGGTTCTCGCCCTCACCACGGAGAGAATGATACAGCATATCGGCAAGAAACATGGCCACCGAGGCTTTCATCGGATTGTACGGCAGATCCGTCCATGTCCTGCATATACTGCTTTCACCTATTTTCTGAAACTCTGCCTCAGCACTATAGGCAATGCTGATTTCCAAGACGTTCAGCAACTGCCACAGGGCACCGTTGCCGCGGCCTTTTGAACTACGCGAAATCCGCACCATAGCACTGACCATACCATAATGTTCCGTATAAAGAGACACAATCAGACGACTGTCGGTATACCTGATTGTCCTCAATACTATGGCTTTGGTTATCTGCATACAAATCAACTGAAAATTCAAGCGAAATTACTTAATTTAGTGTAACAAGGGGAGAAAAAACATAAAAAACGCCCTTATGCATGCATTTTTTTCCTAATTTGTTTTGTCAATTCAAAGAAACGACGTACCTTTGCACCGCAAAACGAAACAAGAGCGTTTTAGCACAGGCTTAAAGGCCGAAGGTTTGGTCCCTTCGTCTATCGGTTAGGACGAGAGATTTTCATTCTCTAAAGAGGAGTTCGACTCTCCTAGGGACTACATTAGTAAAAAAGATTTAGACAAACGACAAGACATGGCAAACCACAAGTCACCTTTAAAGAGAATCCGTCAGG
>JAFYVX010000013.1 GCA_017558255.1 Bacteroidaceae bacterium | reverse complement strand
TATATATTATAAATAATATATATAATATAAAATTTCTTTGCAGGAGCAGGGGGCAGGGTGATTGCGATAAATAATAACTGAAACTGAGCTAACTGAGCTATGTGCCGACAGACGGGGACGGCTCAGTTAGCTCAGTTTTCAGTTAATTTATTCATGCATGCATGGACATGGTTGGCGGGTGTTATTATTTTTCAACTTCACACTCCATCCGTAAGACTGCCCTGCCACGGGCGTTTGTTAGGCCAAGAGTTGGAACCGGGGCAATGGCAGTGCCTTGCAACAACCCTGCTATGTTGCTACAAATCAAGCACATACAAAGCAGCAAATACCTGCGCTACACGCCACCCGACATGTTGCCCGGGACCTCGTGTCGCAGAGGAAAGGACGTCGTGTCGTGACTCTGCCGACAAAGTGAGGACAGCCTTGGTTTGACACGTCGCCCGTCCGCCAACAACACATCGTCCCCGAAGTCCGGAAAAGACGCACTTGGCGGTGTAAACATTTTTCGCACCACCCCAAAGACAAGGGGAGCGTGCTTCTGCAAGTGATATTGAGTTGAGACATTAAACCAAGCCACCCATTGGCTGATGATGTACTTTCTAAGTACCCCATCGCAGGTGGCTGTCTAAAAAACCGTGCCACCACCCCACCCTGCCGACAATGGCGGCAAACAAATATAGCGGTTTACACACTATTTAATATAAATAGAGAGGCAAAGTCGTATTTTTTTTAATATCTTTGCACCGATTATCCCACGAGGAAAAACTGATAAAACCAAAAACAAAACAGATACAATGTTACGCAAAACACTTTTCGGCATTTCGCTGCTCTGCTCCTTGGGAGCATGGGCAGAGCCTTGGACACTGCGCGACTGCATCCAGCATGCGTTGCAGAACAACATCACCATCCGCAAGAACCGTGTCAGCGAGGAAAGCGGCGAGGCTACCCTGAAGCAAAACAAGAGCGTACTGTGGCCCTCGCTCAGTTTCAGCACCAACCATGGCGTCAGCTACCGACCCGGACAGGATACCGACACCTACCGCGACGTGGACGGCGAGATAATGACTACGCCCAACACCACCGTGAGCAGTTCGTATGGCATAAACATGAACTGGACGGTGTGGAACGGCGGCATCAACCACAAGAACGTAGAGGCGCAGAAGGTGGCTAACGAGATTATGGAACTAAGCACCGAAGCGAGCGAGCTGAACATCCAGGAGCAGATAGTGCAGCTCTACGTGCAGATAATGTACACCCTGGAGGCGCAGAAGGTGAACCAGTCGCTGGCAAAGACCGCCAAGGAGCAGTACGACCGTGGCGTGGAACTCTACAAGGAGGGGCAGATGTCCAAGGCCGACCTGGCTCAGCTGGAGGCACAGTTGGGTAGCGCACAGTACGATGTAGTGAACAGCGGCACACAGGTGCTGAACTTCAAGCGCCAGCTGAAGAACCTGCTGCAACTGGACATGAGCACAGAGTTTGACGTTACGGGCGAGGTGCCGGCGGACGAGACCATCTCTGGCGAGGTGATTCCTGCGGCCGAGGCGGTGTACGAACAGGCCTTGCTCACACGTCCCGAGATCAGAAGCGCCGAGAAGAGCATAGAGAGCGCCGAACTGCAGTACAACATTGCCAAGCGCGGCTACTACCCCACCATAGGCCTGAATGCAGGCATCTCGGACAGCCACAACACGGCAAGTTCAAACGATGTGGGCAAGCAGATGAAGAACAACCTGAACATGAGTGCATCGGTGAGCCTGAGCGTGCCCATCTGGGACCAGCGCCGCACAAGCACCAACAAGCAGAAGGCCCGCTTGCAGAAGACCACCGCACAGCTGGACCTGGAGGACAAGAAGAACGCCCTGTCAAGCAGCATACAGCAGTTCCACCTGAATGCCGTGAGCGGACAGGCCAGGTTCATTGCCGCACAGACAAAGTGCCAGAGCCAGAAGACCAGTTTCGAACTGGTGGACGAGCAGTTCAAGAACGGGCTGAAGACCGTGGTGGACGTGCTGCAGAGCCGCGACAACATGCTCTCGGCCGAACAGGACAAGCTGCAGAGCAAGTACACCTTCCTGCTCAACCTGCAACTGCTGAAGTTCTACCAGGGCGAGGAACTGACTCTCTAAATCCACCCGAAACACACCACTCCCCAAAACCCAACACACAAAAAGACTCAAAAACACAAAGAAAAGATATGAAAAAGACTTTCATCGCATCTATGTGCGCCATTGCCATGCTATCTGCATGCAAGAGCGGACCTAAATTCGAATACACCGAGGGCGAGGTGACACGTGGCGACATCACCACCAGCGTTACCGCCACTGGTACCATAGAGCCCGTAACCAGCGTGCAGGTGGGTACACAGGTGTCTGGTATCGTAAGCAAGCTCTACGTTGACTACAACAGTGTGGTAAAGGCAGGACAGGTGATTGCCGAACTGGACCGCACCAACCTCATCTCCGAACTGGAGAGCGCAACCTCTCTGCTGCGCAGTGCCGAGAGCGACCTGGCATACCAGAAGACCAACCACGACAGATACAAGAACCTGTACGACAAGGGCCTCGTATCTGCCAACGACTACGAGAAGGCACGCCTCTCCTACCACCAGTCGGAACAGAGCGTAATCCAGCGCAGGGAGAACGTCAAGAAGGCTCGCACAAACCTCAGCTATGCCACCATCACCAGCCCTATCGACGGCGTGGTGCTGAGCAAGGAGGTGGAAGAGGGACAGACGGTGGCTTCAAGCTTCAACACCCCCACCCTGTTCAACATTGCACAGGACCTGACACAGATGCGTGTGATTGCCGACGTGGATGAGGCCGACATAGGCGAGGTGCGCGAGGGTCAGCGTGTAAGCTTCACCGTGGACGCATTCCCCAGCATGGTGTTCGACGGCAACGTTCAGCAGGTGCGCCAGGAGGCAACGGCAGAGAGCAACGTGGTGACATACGAGGTGGTTATCTCTGCTCCCAACGACGACCTCAAGCTGAAGCCCGGCCTTACCGCCAACGTAACCATCTTCACCATGGAGACTCTGGGCGTGGTGGCAGTTCCCTCAAAGGCTCTGCGCTTCACTCCACGCGAGATGATGCTGAACGACGGCGAAACCATAGAGGATTGCCAGAGCAAGAGCAAGGTGTGGATGCGCCAGGGCAACACATACAAGGCAGTGCCCGTGGAAACTGGCGTGACAAACGGCATGCTCACCGAGGTGAAGAGCGGCCTGAAGCCCGGCGACATGGTGGTAACCGACCTGCGTGCACAGATGCCCGAGGTGGAGCAGCAGCAGACACAGAACCCCTTCATGCCCGGCCCACGCAACAGAAACAACAACAACAACAAGAACGCCAAGAAATAAGGTAATCAACCTACGACGTAAAACCATATAAACACATATTATGGCTGAATTCAAGGAAAATACCAATGTGGACGAGCACGGACGCAAATGCATCATAGAATTGCAGAACGTGAAGCGCGAATTCCACGTTGGAAGCGAAACGGTAAGAGCTCTCAGGGGTGTTTCGTTCAAGATACATGAAGGCGAGTTCGTTACCATCATGGGCACATCGGGTTCGGGCAAGTCAACCCTGCTCAACCAGCTGGGATGCCTGGACACCCCCACCAGCGGCGAATACTTTCTGGACGGCGTGCCCGTAAGGAAAATGAAGCGCAGGGAAAGGGCGGTGCTCAGGAACAGAAAGATAGGTTTCATATTCCAGAACTACAACCTGCTGGCCAAGACCACGGCCGTGGAGAACGTGGAACTGCCCCTGATGTACAACAAGAACTACAACTCGCGCCAGCGCCGCGAGGCGGCCGTAAAGGCCTTGCAACAGGTGGGCCTGGGCGACCGACTGGAGCACAAGTCCAACCAGATGTCGGGCGGACAGATGCAGAGAGTGGCCATAGCACGAGCACTGGTAAACAACCCTGCCGTTATCCTGGCCGACGAGGCAACGGGTAACCTGGACACTCGCACATCCTTCGAGATACTGTGCCTCTTTCAGGAACTGCACCGCCAGGGACGCACCATCATCTTCGTGACGCACAACCCCGAGATAGCGCAGTACTCGAGCCGCAACATCATGCTCCGAGACGGAAAGATACGTTCCGACGTGACTAACGACAACATCCTCAGTGCCAAGGAGGCCCTCGATGCCCTGCCCTTGCCACAAGATGACTAAACACACCGATAAACAGAACAGCAACAATGAGTTACATAAATCTATTGAAAGTAGCACTTCGGGCTATACTCAGCAACAAGTTTCGCTCCTTCCTGAGCATGCTGGGTATCATCATCGGTGTTGCCGCCGTTATCATAATGATGGCCATAGGACAAGGTTCAAAGGAGAATGTGAAGTCCGAACTGAGCAAGATGGGCACCAACCTGCTCACCATACGCCCGGGTGCCGAACGCCGCTTTGCCGGTGCACGCCCCGACCCTGCCAGCATGCAGACACTGAAGGACGAGGACGTGGAGGCCATCAGAAGGGAGGCTACGCTGATAACATACGTCTCTGCCGAGGTGAGCGCAAGCGGACAGGTCATCTATGGCAACAAGAACACCACGGC
>JAFYVX010000102.1 GCA_017558255.1 Bacteroidaceae bacterium | reverse complement strand
GAATATCATGGCAACCTCCTCCAGACTGGTATTACCGGCACGCTCACCGATACCATTTATGGTAACCTCCACCTGACGGGCACCGTTAAGCACACCTGCTACGGTGTTGGCGGTTGCCATACCAAGGTCGTTGTGGCAATGAGTGGAAAGTATTGCCTTGCCAGCAGCAAAGGCATCTACATGCTCATAGAGATACTTTATCTTCTCGCCATACTCGTAAGGAGTACGGAAACCTGTGGTATCAGGGATATTGCACACGGTGGCACCTGCCTTGCAAACTGCCTCTATAACACGGGCAAGATACTCATTGTCGGTACGGCCGGCATCCTCGGCATAGAACTCCACATCCTCCACATAACGCTTGGCATACTTCACTGCAGCCACGGCACGCTCTATGATTTCCTCGGGGGTACTGTTGAACTTATACTTGATATGCGAGGGACTTGTACCTATACCGGTATGTATTCGGCCACGCTTGGCATACTTAAGTGCCTCGGCAGCCACGTCGATATCTTTCTCCACAGCACGTGTCAGTGCACAGATGGTGGGCCATGTCACAGCCTTACTGATTTCTATTACGGAATTGAAGTCTCCGGGACTTGATACGGGGAAACCCGCCTCGATAACGTCTACGCCAAGAGCCTCCAACTGACGGGCAACCTGAATCTTCTCGACTGTGTTAAGCTGGCAACCAGGCACCTGCTCGCCATCTCTCAAAGTGGTGTCAAAAATAAACAATCTGTCGCTCATATGTTGATATATTTTATTATTTTGTGGACAAAGTTACAAAAATAAACAATATTACGTGCATTTTGTTACTTTTTTTTACTCTTTACCTCATTGTACTATCAAAGTGTTGTCAAGAGCACCCCGGTTTACTCGGTCCGGCAATTACTATCGGTCCTGCCAAAATACGCATTGAAATAGAGCGAAAAGACCAAATAAATGAGTGCGTATACCCTTAATTTCAAAAAATATATATACTTTTGTAGAGGAATATGGGTACAACTCCCCTACCTATTATACATTATTATATATACAATTGGTGAAGGAACAATGTGTCAGAAGACTGCTGGACAGCGGTCTGGATTTTGCTTTGTACAGGTTCCCTGGTGAAAAGGAGCCTCATCTGGTGCTGCAGACAAGCGGCGAGGCACAGGCGTTGGAACTTCCGCACAGCGGAGCACCCAGCGCCAATTCCGGTGCACTGCTACCAGGCAACGAACCATCGGGCTTTATCTTTGCGCCTTTCATAGAAACAGCCAAGATACCCACACTGCTCATCAGACCCGATGTGGCGGTGAGCGGCTGGAAACTGATTGACATGGAGACACGCGAACTGGGAAGGCACAGGCGAGTCTCCCTTTCGTCCATAGAACTGGAGGACAGAACAGCCGACATAGAGCAGAGCGACGGATACAAGGTTGCATTCCGTTCCTTCAAATACCAGTTGGACAGAGAGAACTACCAGAAACTTGTACTCTCCTTCTCGCAACTGAAGGATTGGGAGGGAGCCGGACGCGAGGACGAACTTTTCGTGCGTGCCGCAGAGCGTTTCCCCAATTCCATGGTCTACCTTGTCTATACCCATCATGGGGGCAGATGGTTCGGCTGTACTCCGGAACTGTTGCTCGAAGGATATGGTATGAAGTGGCACACCATGGCACTGGCAGGTACACGTACATGGGAGCATGGTGACTGGAATACCAAGAACATACACGAACAGCGCATCGTATCGGACTACATAGAAGGTCAGTTGCAAAGCCTCGGAGCACGCATCACGCGCCAAGGTCCCTACACCTCCAAGGCTGGGCACCTTTTCCATCTGCGAACTGACTACACCTTCCATCTCAACAAGCCCACCCCACCCCTGAAAATACTGGAACTGCTGCACCCCACCCCAGCCTTGTGCGGACTGCCCAAGATGGAGGCATGGAACTTCATACGCCTGTTCGAACGCAACAGACGCATGTACTATGGCGGTTACCTTGGTCCCCTGAACCTGAGGGCGGAAACCAACATCTTCGTGAACATACGCTGTGCACAGATCCGTCCTGGTGGCAAGGCCCTGTTCTTTGCCGGAGGCGGACTGACCCGAAATAGCATCTTCTCCGAGGAGAAGGACGAGATAAAGAGAAAGATGGATACTCTGCTTGCTGCCCTGTCATAAAGAAAAGATATGCTAAGTTCCAACACGATCGTACTTGAAACTCTGGCTGTGCTAAAACAGCATGGCATCAAAGATTTCATTCTATGTCCGGGTAGCAGAAACGCACCCATAGTGCACACCGTATGCCAAGTTAAGGAGTTCAGAGTGCACAGAACCACCGACGAGCGTTGCGCTGGTTTCATGGCATTGGGACTGGCACTGGCAACAGGCCGACCTGCAGTTGTAGTTGTCACCAGTGGTTCGGCTCTGGCCAACCTCTACCCTTCTGCATGCGAAGCCTTCTACCAGAATGTTCCCGTCATATTCGTTTCTGCCGACCGCCCACAAGCATGGATAGGACAGATGGACGGACAGACAATGCCCCAGGAGGGTGCCCTCGGCAAGATGGTGAAGATGAGCGCAAGCCTGCCCGAAACCGATACTTGGTATGCCAACAGGCTGGTGAACGAGGCCGTGCTCGAGGCACAATACAAGCTTCCATACGGTCCCGTGCATATCAATATTCCACTGAGCGAGCCTATCTACGACTTTACAGCAGACACACTGCCCCGGGCAAGAAAGATTGAGTACAGAGAAACACTGCTACCGCTACAAGACCCGTGGGGACTGGAAAAAGATGTCCCTGCAGAAGACTGGAGCAACTCAGTGCTCATTCTTGGACAAGCCACCCCTATGGACAGGGTGCACCCCAACATACTCTTACTAACCAGGAAACACATCACCGTCATAGGAGAGAACCTTTGCAATCAGGAAGCAGACCTGTACACCAATGCCTCCGACATAGACTGGAGCAGGATGAAACCAGTGGAACGAGTGCTTACCCTTGGCGGACACATAGTCAACAAGGAGTTGAAAGAGTTCTTCCGCAAGAACAAGCCCAAGGAGCATTGGCACATCAGTCACGATGGTGCCGTGGCCGACCTGTTCGGTTGCCAGACAGCAGTCATCAAATCCGACTATACCAAAGCCCTAAACATCATCTTCCGCGATGTCAACAGGAAGAGTCAGAAGATGGAACTTCCCCTAAAAGAGAAAAAGTCAGCCAACAACAAACGCACGGCACTGATACAGGAACTTTTCGACAACATCCCCCACACATCGCTGGTT
>JAFYVX010000101.1 GCA_017558255.1 Bacteroidaceae bacterium | reverse complement strand
ACATCAAAGTTGTCTATTAGCACATCCGGAAGGATGGCGCGAAGTAGCTGATCTGATTTCATAAGGCAAAGATAGCTCTTTATTCTTGAATATTGTTACACCAACCGGAAATATCCGCTGACCCACAATAACACATACTTAACAGCCCCCTCCGCTGACGAAGGGGGCTGTAGACAAAACGAATATGGGGTTAAATCGTAAAAGCGTTTGCATTAAACTAATCCATACGGTCGCGATAGTCTTCGTAGCTGTACTCACGGAGCAGTTCGTGACGGCCATCCTCACGAAGAATAGTAAGCGAGGGATGGTGTATACCGTTGAACATACAGGTCTTCACCGTTGTATAATGAATCATGTCCTCGAATATGATTTCCTCGCCTATCTGCAAAGGATGGTCAAATCGCCAACTGCTAAGGAAATCACCGCTCAAACATGAATTGGCACCAAGGCGATAGACATAACCGCCGTTGTCCATATCGGAAGTGACCTTACCCTCTGGGTCTTCAATGGTCTCTGCACCTCTTACTGCAGGCCAATATGGCATCTCCAGGCAATCGGGCATATGACAGGTGAAGGAAACATCAAGGATAGCGGTGCGTATACCATGATTCTCAACAATATCCACTACAGAGGTTACCAAAGGTCCTGTCTGCCACGCAAAGGCAGAGCCTGGTTCCAGAATAATGCGCAGGTGGGGATAACGCTGACGAAGACTGCAGATGGTTTCTATAAGCTGAGGCACATTATACCCCTTGCGTGTCATGAGGTGACCGCCACCAAGATTGAGCCATTTCAATTGGGAGAACCATCCAGAAAAACGCTTCTCTATGTAGATGAGGTTATCAACAAGATCCTCAGCACTGCTCTCGCAATGACAATGACAATGGAAGCCTTCTATACCTGCTGGCAGAATGTCGGGCAATTGATCGGAAATCACTCCGAACCTTGAACCTGGCGCTGTAGGATTGTACAGTTCTGTTTCTATATGCGAATGTTCGGGATTGATACGTAAGCCACAACTTACCTTCTCCGACTCCAGGAGACTCTCGTTCCACTGCTTTACCATAGGATATAACGTCTCGTATTGCGACAGACTGTTGAATGTGATATGAGAGGAATTGGCAAGGATCTCCCCGAATGTATCCTTTGTATAGGCAGGACTGTAGGTATGGGCAGGACTACCAAACTCTTCCTTGGCCAGACGTGCTTCGTAGGGACTGCTCGCAGTTGTGTGCGTGATATATTCACGGAATATGGGAAATGTCTTCCACAGAGCAAATGCCTTAAAGGCAAGGATTATCTCTGCACCGCTTTGGCGGGCAACATCCTGAATCAATGAAAGGTTGCTACGCAGCAACCTCTCTTCTATCATATAATATGGTGTTTTCATAAAATTCCGTTTGATTAATATACCCACTTGATATTATCCAAGCACAAGGTGGTACCTATGCTACCTATGTAAGCTCCACCATGACTGCTGTCGAACTTTACAATGGCATGAGTTGGGGTCTCCGAAGCATCTGCCCATTCGTTTTCCTCTATGGGCACAATCTCACCTTTACTGTTTTTGGCATAATAAGCATTCTTACCGTTCTTGAGGTCCATGCCTGAAGTATAGAAGGACTGGTTTCTTATATCGCCATAATATATGGGGAACTGCTTACCTTCCACCCATCCATCTGTTGCCTTGGAGAATTTATATACGAGTGTACCTACACGCTTTGCCGTAATTTTGCCGTTTTCATCCTCGGTACGCTTCTGCAAGATAACCATCATCTCGGGCATATCTCTGCCTGGTATGGTCTCCACCTTGGAGAAACCGGTTTGACGGATGCGATTTGGGGAGTTGGTAAGATGCACATTGTAATCAAACTTTATGCTCTTGGGGCGACGCACGAAAGGTATGCCAATATTCATTTTCGACATCGGATTGTTGGTATCCGTAAGTGGCTCTATCATCTCACCTGTGAAAATAGATCCCGATGCAAGAACACTGATATTGATTAGACCAAGAACCTTTACGTTGGCGAGTTGGGTCACTAGTTTTGCACAATACCCCGAACCATGGACGTCTCTATATACACTGGCATTAGTCTTATTGATACCACTCACTCGCGCATACACATTACTTGTTGCCCATGGCGAGCCGCCCTGATTGGTATATGCTATGTTCTGCTTGCCGTTCTCCTTGGTCCAATGGGCATTGGGGGCAATTTCGTACAGACTTATTGTCTTACCTCCAATGATGGCACTTTCCTTTATATCGCGCTGCATCCATCTTTCAAAATCTGCAAACTTTATCAGCTCTTCCTCTTGGGCAAAGGAAGTCAGGCAGACAACGGAGAGAAATATAAGATTAATGTATCGTCTCATACTTTTTAATACATAGAATTGGGTAAAACAATAAAAGGTTAGAACGCCTCGCCTATATTGAACACTATGCTATTGCCGGTCTTGGTAAAGCCCCAGTCTACACGAACATTCACACGGGGTTTGAACTCCCAACGAACACCGAAACCGTATGTAGGCAGAGTTTGCTTCATGTCAATGCTTTTAAAGTCATGGAAAATATTTATACCTCCCACCCAGGCCACCAAGCCCAGACGCCAAATCAGACGCTGGCGAAACTCCAACTGAGTTTCCATAACATTGTTATCACGATACTGACCATAGAAATATCCACGACCCATACCCTGATTACCGGTACTTGCCAGGCGGATCCAGGGTATCACATCGTTGCCATAGTTGAAGCGGCCATGCGCCTGAAACGCCAGAGTACACTTCTTCCACAAAGGTGTATAGAACTGGTATTTGACATCAGTTGTCAGAAATCCATATTCATTGATCCCAGGAGCAAAGCCCAACTGTTGGAGATTGAAGTAATGTCCTTTATAGGCATTGGTGGCAAAATCTCTGGAGTCATAAGTAAGGGTGACACCCAAACCAAGCGCAAGCTGAGAGCCAGGCTGGCTACCACTGCCATCAGGAAGTCTGAGGAAATAGTCCATCAGATTGCCATACCCCTCATACTTACCTTCACCCATAACCTCATTCTCGGGAAGTATGTCAGTGGTTTTGTACAGATAAGAGTACAGGAAGTCGATTTTGGGACCAAAATACAGATTCTTTGCCAAGCGCCAGGTGTAGTCACCCTCCAGTTTTAAGAGCAACTGCTTTGAAGATACCATCCTGTTGGCATAGAAATTGTCCAACGATGTATCACATCCGATACCCCAGAAAGCCGAAGGATAATGTGTGAAACTGAACTCATAGTTGAATCGTTGCTTGTCGCCCTTCAAGAAGTTATGTCCCTCCACTCCAATTGCAACGATACCCTTGACACTAGCCTGAAAGAATCCATTGACGATACTTTTCTGCAATTTAGGGTCGTTCTTGTCAAAGGAATACAGAGCACTGTAACCACCACCTATGGCAAAACCGGTATTGATGTTATATGCCGGGCCAAATACAAAACCGCCATCGTAAGACACGTCACTCCGTCTCTTGTTGGAGTTGGCAAGATAATTATACACCCAGTACAGAGGTTTCAGAGCCTTATTGTCGGTCAATTTATACTTACGTACATCACCGGTAATGGAATCCACAACAATACTATCTCTTGTTGCACTTGCTGCATTGGACATGATTGCCACAAACATAGCAATACAGAATGATAAATAACGCTTCATATGCTCGTATATAGTCAACCTTTCAACCTTAATTATTATATTTCCGACTACAAAGATACAAAAAAAGCATCTAATATTTGCACGAACAGTTATAAAATAGTACATTTGTGGATATTTTGAATACATTCCGATTGCTATGGAGCAGAACAAAAACGACATGGCCGAGCGCATCAAGTCAGACATGAGACTTCTTGGCCTACTGGCACAGAACTTCCCTAACACAGAGACGGCCTGCACAGAAATCATCAATCTGGAGGCTATACTGAACCTACCTAAAGGTACCGAGCATTTCATGGCAGACATACATGGAGAGCACGAAGCATTTGAGCACATTCTGCGCAATGCCTCGGGCAATATCAAGCGCAAGGTGCGCGAACTCTATGAAAATGAGCTCAGCGAGGAAAAGATCCGTGAACTTTGCACGCTGATATACTATCCCGAGGAAAAACTGGAAATGCTGGAGGCCCAGGAAGAAGAGGTCCCGGCCGAATTCTATGGCGACACACTGCTGAGACTGATACGTGTGTGCCAAAGCGTCTGCAGCAAATACACCCGTAGCAAAGTGCGCAAGGCGCTGCCCCAGCAGTTCGCCTACATCATCGAAGAACTGATGCATGAAAACGCCGAGGACGGAAACAAGCAGGCCTACTTCCAGTGCATCATAGACAGTATTGTCCAGACAGGACAGGCAGGCAATTTCATAACAGCCATCTGCCAGGTGATACAACGTCTGGCCATTGACCAGATGCATATTCTGGGCGACGTATGGGACCGCGGCCCCGGTGCACACATCATCGTGGACGCACTGATGAACTACCATAACTTCGACTTCACCTGGGGCAACCACGACGCCCTTTGGATGGGAGCTGCGGCCGGTAACGAGTGCTGCATTTGCACTGTGCTGAGATTCTGCCTCCGCTTCGGCAACATGGACACACTGGAGGATGGCTATGGCATCAACCTCCTGCCCCTTGCCACACTGGCCCTGGAGGCCTACAAGGACGACCCATGCACCATCTTCCTGCCAAGCAACAGGTATGGCAAGCTGAGTGAACGCCAGAGAGAACTCATCGGAAAGATGCACAAGGCAATAACTATTATCCAGTTCAAGGTGGAACAGCAGACCATCAACGCACATCCGGAATGGGTCATCTCACGAGAAGGCACCTTGGAACATGTCAACCCCGAACGCGGCACATTCACCGTAAACGGCCAGGAGTACCCCCTGCGCGACACACTGTTCCCAACCGTTGACTGGAGCGACCCCTACCGACTCACACCCGAGGAGGAGGAGATGCTGCGCAAACTGAAGCACTCATTCCGTGTCTCCGACAAGTTGCAGAAGCACATCAAGTGCATTCTCTCACATGGCGGCATGTACAACATCTGCAACGGCAACCTGCTCTTCCACGCCTCTGTCCCCCTCAACGAGGATGGCACCTTGAAGGAGGTGGAACTTATGGGAAAGAAGAGTTCCGGTCGCGAGCTCATGGACAGAATCGGCATTATGGTGCGCAAAGCCTTCAACCGCGACATTCCACGCAAGGAACGTGTGGAGGCACGCGATTACCTGATGTACCTGTGGTGCGGTCCCGAATCGCCTTTGTTCGACAAGAAGCGCATGATTACTTTCGAACGCTATTTCTGCTCCGAAAAATCACTCATCCACGAGGAAAAGGGCGCATACTTCCGTCTGCGCAACGACCCCAAGGTATGCGACTACATCCTGGACAGTTTCGGCGTGAAAGGCGAACACCGACACATCATCAACGGACACGTACCTGTACACGTTGCCGAGGGCGAAAGTCCCATCAAGGCCGATGGACGCCTCATGGTCATCGACGGCGGTTTCTCGCAGCACTACCATTCCACCACAGGCATAGCAGGCTACACGCTGGTGTACCACAGCCGTGGTTTCGAACTCATCCAGCACGAACCCTTCACCAGTCGCAAGGATGCCATACAGAACGGAACGGACACGCATTCCAGCATCCAGCTCGTTGAAATGACCGGTCACCGTCTGCGTGTACGCGACACCGACCTCGGCGGAAAGATTCAGGCACGCATAGCCGACCTCCGCGAACTGGTCTATGCCTACCGTCATGGTTATCTGAAAGAAAGAAAGTAGGAGTTTACACATAATAATATTATAAATGCGAAATATGTCTGGTGCGGCCTATGCCGCAAGCAAATACATAGAAATACCAGTCAGGGAGGAAAGCAACCTCATGGATTTCCTCCTGAAGCAGATGGGTATAACAAAGAACAGGGCCAAGGACCTGCTCACAGGACGCGCCGTGAGTGTGGACAGGAAACTTACCACACACTATGACACCCCTCTTCGTCCAGGACAGGTGGTGCGTGTTTCACGACATCGCCAGAATACCATGCTTCTGAACAAATACGTAAAGATCGTTTACGAGGACAAGGATATCATTGTCATAGAAAAGAGTGAAGGAATCCTGTCCATGGCTTCAACTCCCAAGCAGTACTGCGTGAAGAACGTTTTGGACGAATACTTCGAGAAAAGACATTTCAAGTGTACGGCACACGTCGTCCACCGTCTTGACCGCGAGACAAGCGGACTCATGATCTATGCCAAGAACATTGAAACGGCCAAGATACTGGAAGACAACTGGCACGACATGGTGTACGACCGTCGCTATATCGCCGTGCTTTGCGGAAAGGTGGAAAAAGAGGGCGGAACAATACAGTCGTGGCTTAGGGAGAGCAAATCCTTTGTCACTTATTCCTCCCCCACAGACAATGGTGGCAAACTGGCCATAACACATTACCATCGCCTACGCTACACCGACGATTTCTCTCTCGTTGAGATGAAACTGGAGACAGGGCGCAAGAACCAGATACGTGTGCACATGGCAGACCTCGGAAATCCTGTTGCCGGAGATCAGAAGTATGGCAACGGACGCGACCCGCTGCACCGCCTGGCACTACATGCCTATCGTCTCAACTTCTACCATCCCATCACCAGAGAACAAATGGAGTTTGAGACACCCATACCAAAAGAATTCCTAATATTCTTCAGCAAAGAAGAGAATGTATAACAGCAATAAGACACATTCAATCTGTACATATCGACAACAGCAGTCCTATGCATAGGGACTTGTATCACAGATACAAAAAAACTGGAGGTTGGAAAATCCAATAACCTCCAGTTTTTCTTTATAGACATACGAATACGCCATGAAGCATTTGTTGGTCAAGCCTCATCAGAATCCTAAATCTCAACAAATAAAATATCACTCCGTTGGCGTAACATATTTTATTATGAAGATGTCTTCATCAGGACGTTTCATCAAATATTTCTCACGTGCCAATCGGACAACATTATCATAATCAGTCAGATTGTTCAGTTTACGAGTATCTTCCTCATATTGGTTCTTCAGGACTGCTATCTCTTCTTGCAACCTTTCAATCTCCTCTATTCGCTCCTGACGATTCATAAAGCTGTTGTCATCCACAAAACCTACGACAACAACAAAAATACACAAAGTCACAATGTACTTTGTATATTTGAAATTTCTTATTCCACTGACGATATTTTGAAAACGACCCATGATTAAGCAATAATTTGAGACAAAGGTACAAAAAAAAGTTACTCGCTGTTCTTTTATCGCTTTATTTTTCATAAATTTGCATTAAAGAACAATTACACTAAGCACAATAACAACATGCAGGAATATATTGTTTCAGCACGCAAATATCGTCCTATGACGTTTGATACCGTGGTTGGGCAGTCTTCATTGACCACCACGTTGAAAAATGCTATTGCATCAGACAAATTAGCGCATGCATATCTGTTCTGTGGTCCCCGCGGTGTAGGAAAGACTACATGTGCCAGGATTTTTGCAAAAACCATCAACTGCCTAAATCCCAGACCTGACAGGGAAAGTTGCGGAGAATGCGAAAGTTGCAAGGCATTTGACGAAGGACGTTCCTTGAACATCCATGAACTGGATGCTGCATCTAACAACAGTGTAGAAGACATCAGAGAACTCATCAAACAAGTACAAATTCCACCACAAATAGGTAAATACAAAGTGTTCATCATCGATGAGGTGCACATGCTTTCATCACAAGCTTTCAATGCATTCCTTAAAACATTGGAAGAGCCACCTCACTATGTGATATTTATTCTGGCCACTACTGAAAAACACAAAATCCTACCAACCATACTTTCACGGTGTCAGGTGTATGATTTTGCACGAATGACCATGGATAATACCATTAACCATCTAAAGAATGTTGCTTCTAAAGAGGGATATACCACAGAAGATGAAGCTCTCCAGCTAATTGCAGAAAAAGCAGATGGCGGCATGCGTGATGCACTTAGCATCTTTGACCAGATGGTGTCATTCACAGAAGGGGAGCTGACATACGAAAAAGTATGTGCCAGTCTTAATGTTCTCTCTACAGAATACTACTTCAGGTTAGTGGAGCATTTCCTATCCAAAGAAGTTCATGCTTGCATGCTTCTATTCAATGAAGTTCTGTGCAAAGGTTTTGACGGAGGAAACTTTATTGCAGGATTAGCCAACCACCTGCGACAACTCCTTGTCGCAAAGGATTCTACCACACTTCCTTTATTGGAGGTGTCGGAAAAGACCAAACAGCGATACCAGGAGCAAGCAACCAAATGCGAAAGCAAATTCATATACAAGGCAATTAAACTTTGCAATGATTGTGATCAGGCATATCGCCAAAGCCACAACAAACGATTACAAGTAGAAATCTGCCTAATACAGTGTGCGCAGATTAACGAAGAGGATGCACCAGGTTCGGGGCTTTGCCCCAGCAAGATTCTTAAACCCATTTTCCGTCTTGGAGCATTGGCTCAGCCAACTCCTAAGACAGTTGCCACACCCAAGCAGGAAACGAACACCAATATCACCCAAAATACAATTGCCAAATCCGTACAGACACAATCTGCTCGGGAAACACAAAATAAGCAGACGGATATACGGACAAGGATCAAGTTGGGCAATTTAGGTCCGTCCATCAGAAATACCGGAATAGCAAAAGATAACAAACCAGAGGGCACAACTAAAGACAGTCCCAAAGTTGAGAACAAGCCATTCAAACAAGAGGACATCACACATCAGTGGCACGCATACGTAGAACGTATGCCTATAGAAAGACGTGCCATGGCTATGAGAATGAAGAACATGATGCCCAAACTCATCAATGAGACTACATTTGAAATCATGGCCAACAACCCCCAAATCTGCCAATACCTGCAGAATCTGAGAGAGCACATCCTTCAGGAAATCAGATCTGCACTGTGCAACAATAACATACAGATGATTGTCCGAATTGCTGAGGTTCAGGAATTAGAACATATTACCAGCAAACCTGCACTATACAAGAAAATGGCAGAAAAGAACAGCAATCTGCAAAAACTGGCAGAAATACTCAAGTTAGAAATCTGCTAACCACATTCAAGCAACAACAACACATCAATAATATGAAAGAACTATCTCCCGAATTAGAAGCGCGCGTACATAAATCCGTTGAATACTTCATGCAAGGCTTCGGATGTTGTCAAAGCGTAATTGCCGCTTTTGCCGACCTGTATGGCATGGATGAAAAAACAGCATTGCGTGTTGGTGCCGGTTTTGGTGGAGGCGTCGGTCGCCTCAGGATGATATGCGGAGCTGTATCTGGTATTGTAACACTGGTTGGCCTGCAATGCGGTTCTACCGATGGAGAAGACCACGAAGGCAAAGCACATTGCTATAAGGTAGTACAGGATTTGCTAAACCAATTCAAGGAAAAGAATGGCAGCGTTATATGTGCCGATCTACTTGCACAAAGCAACTGTACCCCCAACACTTCAACACACGTGCCAGACACTCGCGACACACATTATTACAGCACTCGTCCATGTGCACGTAAAGTAGAGGATGCTGCAAGAATTTTTGCAGAGTACATAGAGAACGGTGAGCGGTGAGCGGTTAACGATGAGCGAAATAATGCGAAACGGTGAATGGGATTGCCATTCACCGTTCTTTTTATGAAGTCTGAATAATATTTTCTATTTTCAACTTTCTTTTTTTGCTTGCCAAACGCTAATCGTTCAACGTTAATCATTACCTGGCATCAGCTCCTCCAATTTCTGCAACAGTGCTTCGCCATGGAGATTGCTGGCAACCATTTTACCCTTCTTGTCAAAGACAACGATATAGGGTATGAACTGGACACCGTAGAGTGTTGCCACCTTACTGCCCTGGTTGTTATAGTCAGTTACCTGAGGCCAAGTGATACCCACACGCTTTACGGCTGCCTCCCAAGCGGCTTTATCACGGTCAAGACTGATACCTACTATTTCCAAACCACGGCTCTTGTATTTCTCATACGCAGCCTTCACATTGGGCATCTCGCGCATACAAGGACCGCACCAACTTGCCCAGAAATCAACAAGCACATACTTGTGCTTACCCACATAGTCCGATAGACTTATGCTATCGCCCTTTAGGGTGGCAAGACGCGCATCCTTAAAGTCAGCCTTACCTTCCTCCTGTGCCATACCGGCAACAGAAATCAGGAACATTGAAAATGCTACAAACAACAATTTCTTCATGATAAGTATCTGTGTTATGTTTTTATGATTAAATCAACTAAGGAAGAATAACCCCTCCCCTATTTCTTGGATTTTTCCGCCTTGGCATTCTTGATAATGGCAAACACCTCTGCCTCCATCATGGGAATCTCATTGAAAGTATCCTTGTCACGCTTGATGTAGCGTATGCTGAGATATGGATTGGATTCTCCCTGAAGTCTTCTGAAGTCAAATTTGTCGGGGTCGTCTGAAAAAGTCTCCTCGTTCAACACGTATATCCAGCAGTCCTCGTCCTCATAGGCAAGAGTGTACTTTACAGATACACATGCGCTTCCTATTGTCACATACTTGAGAGCGGGATGAAGAGGGTCGGTATTGGAGATACGAAGCAGACATGCCTGAGGCAATTTTCCCACATTGAGCAGGAGATAACTGCGAGGCGGCACGTACCAAACAAGACCACGGTTCAAGTCATTTATCACTATATCCTGGTCGCCGGTGTTCTCTATCATATATTCTGTTGCGAACGGCATATCAAGCTGGTCGGTGTAACGCGACAGATTTTTGACATTCAAGGCATTGGGCATAATGCCAGGCAGCTGTTTCATTGGCATCATTGCATCTGTATTTGAACGTCCTTGATGCACGATGGCTCTAATACCATGCCTTTGCGACACAACTGCATGCCAGGGAGCCATGCGGGCAATGCTCTTGCTCGTCACGGTATTGCTCCAGTCTTCATGGCGCACACGCACAACCACCGTACCATCGGGCGAAACAGATTCGTGCAGGAGCGTGTTGTTCTCCTCATATATAGTATCTGTACCCTGTATCCAATACACGAATGACAGATATGTGGGAATCTTCTCTCTCTTTGCCGAAACCGAGATTGCAAAGAGCAACAATGGAAGTAATAGTAATCTTTTCATCTATAATACAGTCTTTTGATTTCAAAGGTAACCATTTAAGGCGAAATACACAAGATTTTGTCTTGTTTTGTTAGCTTTTAACATTATTTATAGGCATCATATACCATTGTTAATGCATATTGTACTTAATTTGCAACGTAATCAAATTGTTTTTTACACAACATGATAGCAAGATTTATATTATCAGCCATTCTTGTCCTTAGCAGCATAATGACATACGCACAAGGACTGAAGATACATGGACGTGTCACCCATGAAGGCAATCCTCTTCCCAATGCCAACGTCGTTGAGATAGACGCCAACCACCGCATCATCAACCAAACCCTGGCAGATGCCTCAGGATACTTCACCCTAAACGTTACGGGAGGCAAGACATCCATTAGGGTGACACACCACGGCATGCGCAAGTACACTCGCAAAATAGGCACACGCACCACCTGGGAAATCTCGCTTGAGAAAGAGAAAGAGATGGATGGCAACAAGGTGCGTTCCCGACACGAGACGACCAAACTTCTTGTCGGTCATCTTCAGGGACGTGCAATACCCCAACTGACATGGGTGGAGCATCTTACCGACAGCACCTTCTGCATCATCGTGCCCGTGCGCACCGTAAACGGTGTGGAAGAATATCCGCAAGGACGCAAAATGGTGGTTCAGGACTACAACGGGCACATCATAGCCACTGGTCTTTGCATAGAGCCTGCCATGCCCGAGGAGGGCTTGCCACAGAGTTATGACCCCTACGTAAGGACAAGCAGCAACAACTCGGCAAACAACAACTCCCAGTTCACCACCGACGACCGCGACTATTTCTGCTATCCTCGCTTCCTGTTCAAGCGCACCGACCTGGAGAATGTCATTGACCACAGCACCGAGGTGGCATGCTTTGCCGTTGACACCACACGAGGCGACAACTATTGGATATACTACAAGGCCAAGAACATGGGCAAGGAATTGCAGAAGATTCTAAACAAGATGCTGAAATAGCTATCTGCCCACTAATTGAAACCCAAATCGAATGAGCGGTTGGTCATCATGGCCAATCGCTCAACTTGTATTCCGACTCCACCCGTCTTTCCACATCGTCTGGCAAGGCGGAGAAGAAGTCCATGGAGGTGATGCGCTCCACCTCATCTACGGAATTGACATATTTGTCACGCTTGTTGTTGCCCGATTCGTTCTTATAGATGAAGCCAATGGCACGAGGCTTACCACTCTGCAAACCAGTGAGCACAACCTTGAAGAAAGCATCGGGAACTCTAATCTTGAACTTCTTGCCTATATATCCATACTTGGGAGTCTTGTACATGATGGGACCGCACGCTATGTAGACAGGTTCCGCCTCTGCCCATCTGCGACAAGCCTCCTCCAGTTCCTTCCAGTCGCCACGGTTCAGGTTGTGGTTCTGCGGACAGATGTTGGTCATGTAGAAACTCTCGTTCATAGCACGCCAATGGTACTTGTTGTCCCCGGCAGGGCACATATGTCCCCTATCCCATCCGCTACCGGTATATTCCTTTGTTGTAACCGCCATGTCCTCGGGAAGTTTGGGATTGGGCACAAACTTGCTGTTGCGGCTCTCCCTCTCTACCAGTTTCTCCGCGTTCAGTTCCCATGCCACCCAGTTGGGGATGCACAGGTCGGGATTGTAGGACACGGTGTAGCCGTATTGCTCCAGGAGAATTTCCGCACGCTCCTTGGTGGAGCGGGGAATTTCGTATCGGACATTTTCCGTATCGACAGATAGAGAAGTCTCCTCTTCTTGCAAGGGTGGCACTTCATTCTCCTGCCCTTGTCCAAAGGCAAAAAGCAATGCCGCCAACAAGCATAATATTATCGTTGTATATAATTTGTTCATTAAGTTTGACCAGTTATTTCAAACACAAAACACTACTCTCCTTCTTCCGTCTTATTCATCAGCAGGCCTGCCTTTGCATTCAATGGAGAAATTACGGACTTGCCGGTTTTCTCTTCCAGTTCCAGGCGAGCATTGCGAGCAATTCCGCCTCCTTGCTGTGCTATCTCTGCATGCTGGGCAAATGTTTCTGGATTGCGACTTTCAGAGATTTCCTTTGTAGAGAGTTCAGCAAGCATATTCAGCACCAGTTCTTTATTGGTCATGTTGTCGCGCAGATTCTCCTTCTTCAAACCCTTGAAACGTTTATATTCGCGAGCCGTCATGTCGCTCCAGGTCTGATACATGATGTCGGTAAGCGTGGCAAACTGAACTCCCTCCTGCAAGCCATGACGTTTCCACTCGTCGGTAAGTTCCTTGCGTATCTCGATGGACTTCAATCGCTGGTTTATCCAATTATCGGAGTATCCCAATCGTTTGTAATCCATCAGTGCCTGATTAATGGAGAGTTCCGGATCTTGCATCTGGTCAAGTCGCTCAGCAGCCACCCTGGCCATCCACAACTTAAAGGGCTCTGCCTTTGGTGAGGGAATGGATTGGATGATGCGGAATATCGCTTCGGTGTCGGCAAAGTTTACCTTTTGCTTTCCGCCAGGTGTTTGTATCGAAAGGGGGGTGACAATTTGTCCCCACCCTTCAGCCAGTTGCGGGTCGCGCTTCCTCATTTTCTTGAGATAATCGGTAGGATTGGCGCTATCGGTCAAGACGGACACTACATCGACAACGGAAAAATACCATTTCTCCTGCTGGTCGTCCCATACTGTACGTACCCGTTTTTCCTCGAACAACTTTATTGCATTATACTGTGTCATGCCTAAATATGTGTCTCTATGATAATCAGTGGCAACAACAATGTTTCTTCTTTCTCAATCCCAACTTTGGCAGGAGCAGGGCGTAGATGAGCATCAGGGCCAGGAGGATGGTGCATGCCCAGTTGAAGAACGAGGGGCCGTGGTCGCAACATGCATGGCTGACATGCAGCTGGCGGAGGAAATCCACATGACCGGCATACTGAAGCCAATCCACAAGACAACCGAATATGATGGAGCCGAAGACAATGGAACCGAGATATAGCACCAGGGTACGAGTGCCCAGGAACTTACGCAAAATCAGTATGGAGGCAAAGTTGCATGCAGGACCTGCCACAAGCAACACCAAGGCGGCACCAGGGGTGAGCCCCTTCATCATCAGTGCCACGGCAATGGGTATGCTGCCCGTTGCACAGAGATACATGGGCATGGAAATCAGGAGCACCAGAAGCATGCTGGCAAGGGTGTTGTCCTTGAAGAAGGCAAAGTATTCCGTGGGAATCACCGTGGTGATGATACCGGCTATTACCAAGCCTACCACCAGCCACTTGCCTATATCCTCAACCATGTCAACATAGGCATAGGTCAGGGCATCCTTCACCTTGGAGAAGAAGCACCCGTGGCTATGCCCCTCGGCATGCGAATGGCATTGGCAAGAATGCTCCTCTGCGTGAGAATGCGAATGGCATTGGCAGGTATGCTCCTCTGCATGAGAATGCGAATGGCAACAACATGAGGAAGTCTCCGCATTGCCTTGGCCATGACAACATTTGTCTCCCTTGTTTACCAGGAAACCACCTGCCACGGCGGTAAACAATGCGGCAATGGGGCGGATGATGGCAAAGGGAAGTCCCATCAGGGAGAATGTTGCCATGATGGAGTCGACTCCCGTCTGCGGTGTGGCGATAAGGAAGGAGGTCACTGCACCCTTGGAGGCACCGTCCTTGCGCATGGACATGGCCGTTGGTATCACTCCGCAGGAACACAAGGGCAAGGGTATGCCTATGAGTGCGGCATTGATGACACTACGGAAGGATTTCTTGGAAAGGTACTTGTGGAAGTACTTCCCTGGTATAAAGGTGTGCATGATACCGGCTATGAGGAAACCCAATAGCAGGTAGGGTGACATGCTTGTAATTAGTTGTATGATTTCGTTCATATATAAAAGAATATATTGTCACATGCAAAGGTTTGGGCTGCCACACCCTTACTTCCTGCATCGGGGGCAGATGCCTTTGACGATGAATTCGGTGTCGGCGGCTTCGTAGCCTTCGGGCAGGGATACGTGGGGTATGGGGATGTCCGTGAGGCATACGGTGCGCTGGCATATGGTGCAGGTGAAATGCACATGCCCCGTGTCGTGGCCGTGAGTGTGGTCGGTGTGCAGGACAAGGCAATACTTCTGCATGCCCGAACCATCGTTTACGGTACGCAGGATGCGGCGCTCGGCAAAGAGCGTGAGCGTGCGGAAGACCGATGAGTTGTCGGCCGTAACCAGTTCCTGCATCACATCCTGAAGCGAGAAGGCCCCTCCGTGCATGCGTTCGTACACGGTCTTGAGCACCAGCAGGCGCACGGCCGTGATGCGTATTCCGGCTTCGGAAAGAAGAGCCTCATATCTGCTGTGGAGGGATGTGTCGGGGGCAGACATCTGTAACGTGGTTTTGCTGGTGTGAACGATGGTGGTTCGTAGCCGTTACACCTCGAAGTAACTTTCCAGTTCCTTGGCCGCCTGGCCGTCGGTGTTCTCTATATCGCGAATTATCACGCCATGCTCCAGGAGGGCTATGCGAGGACAGATGTCCACGGTGTGCTGGAGGTTGTGGCTGGAGACGAGGATGGTGGCACCCGTCTTCCTGTTGTACTCCTGCAAGAGGCGCTTTATGGCACTCTGGCTGGAGGGGTCGAGGAAGTTGAACGGTTCATCAAGGATGAGCACCTTTGGCTGAAGCAACATGGCACCAACGATGCCCACCTTCTGTTTGTTGCCGGCAGAGAGGTTGCGGATGAGTTTCTTCTGTCCTGCCACCTCGCCCGCCATGAACTGCTCAAAGTCCTGAAGGAAGGTGTCCACCTCCTCCTGCTTGCGGCCGGAGATGCGACCGATGAACTGGAAATACTCGTCGGGCGTGAGATAGTCAATCAGGAAGGACTCGTCCACGAAGGCACCTGTCCAGTCCTTCCAGTCCTCCGTATGTGCCACGTCCACACTGCCCTGGGCAATGCCCTGGCTCTGCTCCTCCTCCGAGGGGTGCATGAGAACACGTCCACCGTCGGCCTTGACAAGGTCCAGCATCAGGCGGAAGAGCGTGCTCTTGCCGGCACCGTTGTTGCCCACAAGGCCCAGCATCTCGCCGTCCCTAATCTCGTATTGCTCTATATCCACGGCAACCTTCTCGCCAAAGGATTTCTTCAGGTTCTCTATCTGTATCTTCATAGTAGTATATATCTTAAATCAGGAATTTCTGCTTGAACGGAATCCGTCCATGTTGGCATAGCGGCGTGCCATAAATCTCTCGTAGATATTGCGGAGCCACAACTGGTGCGTGGCAATGCCTATGCAACCGATAACTATCAAGGCAACATATCCCCACACATCGCCCAGCACGAGCACCAGCAACTTCTCCAGGGCTATGGGCAGGAACAGGACTGCTAAACTGACTATCTGCTGCATCGTATTGCCCTGCTTGCCGGTGAGCTTCTGGTTCAGGGGCAGGGTGTTGTTGTTGTAAACCGCCATCTGGAATATCATGGGGTACATGACACCTGCCGTCATGAACATGTAGCCGAGATTCATCCACAAGGAACTTCTGCCGGTAACGATCAGTGGCAGGACGATGAGGAAGGGGAATATGAGCAGGGCGGTGTTGAAGTAGTACTTGGCACGCAACAGGGCATAGATGCTCTCCCTTCTGGCCATGAGGCCGTCTATGTAGTTGCCCTCGTAGCACATGATGGTGATGAGGGTCATCATGCCCAGGATGATGTAGTCGTACATGCACACGAACGACGACATGAAGGCTCCGCTATACACATCGCTGAAGTATTGCACCACGGAGAAGAACACTATCAAGCCAATGCCCACAAAGAACTGCATGCGCACCTGGCTGTTGCGCATCCTCAGCTTCACCTCCATCTTCAGATACTCGCCCAGGGCACCCCAACGGTTCAGGTAGTTCATCTGTGTGGTGCTCTTCAGTTCCACCTCCTCCTTCTTTGCCACCTCGTTGTACACCATGCGCATCTGCAGGGCATAGTTGGCCCAGTAGAACAGGGCAATGAGTGCGGCCGCACCTATAATATATAAAAGGCTGCCCTTGGCAAACTCGTACATCAGCATGGTGCAGGGCATGTCCAGAGGGTTCTTGTCGGGCACGAGCATCAGCGCCACAATGCCACCATGCACGGCCAAGGGAAGGAGCACCCACAGAAAACTCTTCATGCACAAGGCACGGCATAGCAGATAGCACAAACCATTGGCCACACAAAGCATCCACCAGCCAAGCAGCCATGCCAGGAAACCGCCCCACCCCATCAAAGGCAGAACGCAGATGGCGCCGAAGGGCACGAGCATAAATCCCCAGAAGAGGTTGCCGGGGCTGAAGGCGGTGCGAAGCAGATACATGTTCATCAGGAACGTCCTTCGCACGGGCAAGAGGCTGTACTGGCGCACCTGCTGGGCGGGAGTCTCCTGCAGGACAAAGCGTATCCAGAAGTCCACTAAAAGCAGCCAGGGCAGAAGTCCGTCCATGACATGGAAGGCTGCCACACCGGGATACATGCCGCTAAATCCCATGGGCAACATGGCACCCATGAACAGAAGTATGGCGGCATAATAGAGAACCACGAACCACATCAATATCTTCATGAAGCGGTTCTTCTCAAACATCGGATGACGCTTGTCCTTCAGTTCCTGCTGCTCTACGAGCAAGCGGTAAAGGCGGTATTTATTCATATTAGAAACAAAATGTCCCTAAAGACCTCAAATAAATTAAGGACATTATGGACATCAGAGTGTTTTAGTTACTTTACAATCATATCAAAGGGCATACGTGCCTGCACCATATCCTGTTCCTTGAGTCTTTGCAGGAAAGCGAATGCATTATATCCCTCTCCAAGAATGCCACGCAACTGACTGTCGAGATAACCGGACTTATTCACATCCAGAATCTGCTCAAACGGTGTAGCCTGAGCGGGATAAGGTACGGGACGGTACTCTGCCAACTTGGCCAGCTCTGCGGCATGTGCCACGGCATCGTCCAGGTTGCCCAGCTCGTCAACAAGACCTATCTTCAGACCCTGCTCGCCAGTCCACACACGGCCTTCGGCAATCATCTTCACACTGTCCTGATGCATGCCACGACCATCAGCCACGCGCTTGGTGAAGGTGTCGTAACCGCGGTTTATCATCTTCTGCAACTGTGCGCTCTCAGTAGCGTTGAAGGGGCGTGCCATGCTACCCATGTCGGACATCTTGTTGGTCTTTACCACGTCGAACTTCAGACCAATCTTCTCGGTCAGCAGCTTGCTTGCATCGGGGACCATGCCGAAGATACCGATAGAACCGGTCAGTGTGGTGGGCTCGGCAAAGATGCGGTTGGCGGCACAACTGATGTAGTAACCACCGCTGGCTGCCATGCCACCCATGCTCACCACCACGGGTTTCTTCTCCTTCAGCAGACATACCTCGCGCCAGATCTGTTCACTGGCAAAGGCACTGCCGCCAGGACTATTCACACGCAACACAACGGCCTTCACATCGTCATTCTCGCGCAAGTCCTGCAAATCCTTGATAACCTTGCTACCGACAATCTCAGGAACCTGATAATATTCCGAAGATGGATACTGCACAATATCGCCATAAGCATAGTACACGGCAATCTCATTGCCAATCTTAGGCATCAGTTCTTCGCTCTTGGCAACATCTGTCACTGTAGCGAATACCAGGTCGTCATCATCGTCTGAAAGGCCACACCTTTCGCGCAGGATGGACTTCACCTCGTCCATGTAGCACAGTTTGTCCACCAACGAACCCTTCACGGCGTTGATAGGTTCCGAGAACACAGTAAGCGAGTCGGCCAGTGCGTTCAGTTTCTCCACCTCTATCCCTCTGCTATCCGACACATCCTTCAACATATTTGCCCAAATACTGGAAAGATATGATGTCACCTGTTCGCGATTGGCAGGAGACATTTCCGTGCAGATAAATGGCTCTACGGCACTCTTGTAGGTACCAACCTTGAAAACCTGCACATTAACACCCACCTTCTCCAACACGTCCTTGAAGAACATGATCTGCGAAGCCATACCGCTGAAATCAACACTACCCTCGGGATTCAGCAGAACGGAGTCAGCAACAGACGAAAGGTAATAGTCGGTCTTGCCATAAGAATCGCCATAAGCGACAATCCACTTGCCACTCTTCTTGAACTCCACCAGAGCCTGGCGCAGTTCCTGTGCCATTGCCGGAGTAGCCGCCAAACCAGCCGCTTGGAGATAGACACCCTTGATTTTGTCGTTTCCTGCAGCCTTCTTCAATGCGAGCAAGGCATCTTCCAGAGCTACGTTAGTTTCCGGTTCACCCATCAGCATTGCAACGGGGTCAAAGACAGTACGTTCTGTCAATTCTCCTGCCAGATTAATACGCAGGATGCTCTTCTCCTTGATTGGAGCAGCCATTCCCTCTGTGGCAATCATTCCTGCCAGGGAGATGATGCCGATGATTGTGAACAACGTCATGGTAAGGAAAATACCCACCACGGTTGCCATTGTGTACTTGATAAAACTTTTCATTTGTGTATTGATGTTTTGTTCGTTTTTCCATTCCTGTGCATTAGACGCACATTCAACGTGCAAAATTACATCTTTTTGACGAATTTCAGCACATATGCAAACAAAAACATCATTTCACCGCATCATTTTGTCAAGCCAGGTAAGAGAGAGAGGTGCTCACCAGACCCTCCTCCAGTGAGGGTGTTCCGTTTTGGAACATCCTGCCCCCTAATGCTGTGCGACCTGTTTCGCTTGTAATCCTAAAGTTCCGCTCATTCTTCAGGAAAAAGCACCTGTTCGCTCTACGAATCCTCCACCCTGTGCACCAAGTGGATTTTGGAGAGACAAGCAATTGTATCAGCAAGTCAAAGAACGCTATTCAAAGGAGGGGTCCCTGTTTTAGGGTGTCATCTGCTCCCCCGCAACGAATACGATGCAAAGATACTACATCCATTTTGCGCAAAGTGACTTAGAGTGACTTAGAGTGACTTAGAGCGAAATATACTATGAGCGGTCAAACTTTTATGCAAAAAATCGCAGAATTTGCAATTATCTTGTAATTAGACGGTTATTCGGATTGCTTGAAAATTGGGTAACGAGATAGCAACCGTTCGTATTTCTGAGTTCTTCATTGCTCTGCCACAATGTGATAACTCTTGATACTACAAAGGTACAAAAATTATCCCGTTGTTCTTCTATTCAAGTTGTTTTTTATAATTTTGCAGACGTATTACAATCAACAATGTTGTGCTTATGCTTAAATCATTACTTGCGGAAGTCCATTACGAAATAATATCTATTCCTGCCAAAACCATATTATTGGAAGCTGGCAAAACCGCACAAAAGGTATTTTTTGTCCATTCGGGATGTATTCGCCAATGGTATAACGCAAACGGAAAGGATATAACCTGTCAGTTCTTCTT